>NZ_JAAHGK010000200.1:0-7755 GCF_010672505.1 Okeania sp. SIO2B9
CTACAGGAAATGATGGTTTTTTCTTGCGAGGGTAGCCTTCTTTCCTCTTCCCTCTTTCTTCTTCCTTCTTCCTTCTTCCTTCTTCCTTACCTTTGCTATACAAGACCGATGCTACCGGACATGATATTAATTGATGGAGGGGTTTGCGCTAATAATCCTGTTTCCTGTGCTGTAGCAGAGGCTATTAGAATATTACGGGAGTCTCCAAATCAATCTTTGGGAAGCGTAATCGATCAAATTAAAGTAATATCTATTGGTACTGGAGATCCTGCATCTCCTATTCCCTGGGAAAAAGTACGAGGATGGGGACTTGTACAATGGGGTTTGCGAATTGCAGATGTATTCATGGATGCACCACCTGATGTGCATAGATATGTTGCCGAACAAATTATAGGTGTGGGTAAAAATGACGATAAATCACGGTATATTCGTCTACAGTTACCCCTCAAAGACCCATTACTGGCAATGGATGATGCGAGGGAGACAAATTTACAAGCACTTTTGAAGGAAACAGATCGTTATCTCGATCAGGAAAAAGAGAGGTTAGAAAAATTCTTAGCTAACTGGTAACTGTTGTCACTAAGAGGAGTGGGGGAGTAGGGGAGTAAGGGAGTGGGGGAGTGGGGGAGAAGTAAACATAAGAATCAGGAACTACACAAATTCACCTTGAAAAGCCATATGTAGGGGCGAATGGCATTCGCCCTCACCGATTATATGACGATCAACACAATTACAGCGCTTCCCGTTTTTATTAGGTACATCCACGCGGGCAAGATGCCCGCACTACATGATTTTCACCATTTATCCTGTACATTACTCCGGAGACAGCGGATTTGATATAACCAACTCCTACGCGATGAATAATTCGACACCGGAAAGCTAAACTTCTTTCCTCCTCAAAAATAACAGTAGTTCATCTGTAATATCTCCAGACCAATGTTCTTGAGGATAATGTGCAGCTTCTGCTAATTTAACTAACTTTCCATTTTCACAAATATTAACTAAATTTTCAGCTTGACTAATATCTAACCAAGGGTCTTTTGTTCCCCAAACAATTAATGTCGGTTGTTGCCACCCTTTAAAACCAGATTCAATTTCTGCCATTGACTTTTTTAAGTCTAAATTTTGCACAATTGCTGATACGGATCTACCAGCAGCAGAACTTTTTAGATAAGGACTACGATAGACGTCTAAATCTTCATCAGCAACTGTTAAACAACTACCTTTTTCTAAAGTTCTATCGACAAATAGAGGGTCTTGAACTAGCATATCACCAACAAAAGGTATGCCTAATTGTTTCATTTGCCAAGGTAATTTTGCTGTAGAAGAAAGTGGTGTATTTAAAATAGTTAAACGCTCAATCTTTTCTCGATTTTGCAAAGCATATTGTAAACCGACAGAGCCTAAAAATCCTTGAATAACTAGATAAAATCGTTCAATTTCTAGAGCGTCAATTAATTCTGCTAAAGCCTGAATAAAAGCTTCTGGTTTGTAAGAAAAATCTCGCTTATCTAACTTAGGGGATAAACCACAACCTATCCAGTCTGGAGCGATCGCTCGATAACCTGCTTCAGCTAATTCGGGCATCATAGCAGTCCAACTATGACTTTGAGCAGGAAATCCATGTAATAGTAAAATTGGCAGTTTATCTGTTTCCTCATCGGGTTTAGCTTCCCGGTAAAACCATTCTAGAGAATCGACTGTTATATTTTTTTTCTCAATTGACACGACTTTTTTATCTGTTGACTAATAAATGAATATGGTGATTATATCATTTGATAGACAACAGGGAGCAGGGAATAGAAATTTTCTGTTTACTATTTCTTAATCCAAGATTTTTTTATCTAGTTTTTCTCTGCTTTCTTGTGATTTTAATTGCCGTATAAAATCCCTAATTTCAGTGACTAACCATTCTTGTTCTCTTTTACTCACACCATAGCCAAAAGGAAGTATTTTTCTGCCTTCAATAATATCTGATGTTTTACCTCTACTTCTACGACTAAACATCCTATTTTTCTGTTTAATCCAATACTCATTTGGATAAATTTGAAGATGAATTTTACTGCTAAACATAGACAATTGAAAACAAGTTATGAAAAAACATATTAAAATTATAGGGTTGAAAGGAAATTCTTTTGAAATCAAAGAAATGCCTATATTAACAATATGAATAAATAAGCATATTACCAATAGATTTACAATTATACTTTGAGCTGGAATTTTAATAATTAAACTTGTCGATTTCTTTTCCAGGGTGATTCGACTTTTTAGAGGCCTTTTATTGGGATATTTAACTGTATAATAATCATCATAAACAATTTCTGATTTCTTACTAAGTACATTCAAAGCTGCTGTTGCCGACTGAAATCTATCTTCCCACATCGGTTCTAATATTACTTCTAACCAATCTGTAAATTCTGGTGAAATTTTCACACAAGAACGAAAATCTATTTTCATTCTTTTTTGAGGTAGTTCATCTGGAGAACGATGGGTTAATAAATACAATAAAGTTCCACCTAAACTATATAAATCTGAAGCATAATAAGCTTTTCCTTGTAACTGTTCTGGTGGCATATATCCAATAGTTCCGACAAAAGTTCCACTGAAAGACATTGTCTGACGATAAATATCTTTAACTGCCCCAAAATCTACTAAAAATACTTGACCATCAGGTTGTAAAATAATATTTTCTGGTTTAATATCCCGGTGAATTATTGGCGGATTTAACTGATGTAAATAACTGAGAATGTTCAAAATTTGAATCCCAATATTTTTAACTTGTATTTCTGTCGGATGCCAACCTTTTATCACCCAAGTTGCTAAGGAATTTCCCCATACTAATTCACGAACTAAATAAAAACATCTATCTTGTTCTGTATCAATATAAAAATAATTCAAATATTTAGGAATTTGAGGATGATGCAAATTGGCAATAACTTTAGCTTCCCTCTCAAAAAGTTCTAATATTTTCCAGTCTTTTGCTTGTTGAAAAGAAACAGCTTTAAGTGCTACTCGCCGATAATTTGTCAGGTCTTCTGCTTCATAAGTAATTCCCATTCCTCCCTGTCCTAAAGCAGTGACAATGCGATATCGTTGAGCAATAATATCATTAGGTTGGTGTAAGGTCATTTCAGTTATCAGTTAATAGTTATCAGTTATCAGTAACTCATGGAATAGGGAGACTTGATACCAGAAATTTTCGGTCATATTCACTATTTTATAGAAAAGTCTTTATTCTATTTTACCTCAGACTAATTCACGTTAATCTAAAAAGAGAATTTTCTAGTTCAAAACTGGTATTGAAGCTATTCATTCTGACTGCTGACTCCTGAGTCCTAAAAAATATCCTAGCTATTTGTAGCAAAAATTTATCAAATTGGTATAAGGTGGCAGAGAATTATCATTTCCCTTATGGGTTTAATACCCCACCGTCAATGGGGGCGATCAAAATTGTTTGGGGGACGTAGACGCGGAGCGGCCCTTCGTTGACTATCCATAAGCAATTTTCCCTCCTGACTCCTGACTCCTGACTCCTGACTCCTTCTTCAATAAATTTATTAATCATGCAAATTCAGATTCAAACATTTACTGTCCATAAAAGATTTCCTTTAACTATTAGTCGAGGAACTACTGCCGAAAGTAACAATATTTTGGTAAAAATACAACAAGAAGGTATCGAAGGTTGGGGAGAAGCTTCACCTTTTTCTGCAGGGGAAAAACCACAAACTACAAAAATTTTACAGCAAACTTTAGAGCAACTTACCCCTACTCTAGAAAAGTTTACTCCACTTGATAGACAACAAATAGAGCAAATTTTGATAGAGTTAGAAATACCATCAGCAGCTAGAGCAGCTATTGATATGGCGTTGCATGACTGGGTAGGCAAAAAAGTAGGGTTGCCTTTATGGCGACTTTGGGGGTTAGAACGAAATCACATTGTTCCCATCTCAGTTACTATTGGTATCAGCACCCCCGAAGCTGCTAAACAGAGGGTGCGGAACTGGCTAGAATTTATTGATGCGCGGGTGTTGAAAGTAAAATTAGGTAGTCCGGAAGGTATTGAAGCAGACAAAGCAATGTTGATGGCAGTCAAAGAAGAAGCGCCCGCAGATGCTTTGTTATATGTAGATGCTAATGGAGGTTGGAGTCTGGAGGATGCAGTGAAAATGTGTGACTGGTTGGCTACAGTTGGGGTTATTTATGTGGAACAACCATTAGCTGCTGTTTTAGCGATCGCCGATCTACCTCATCTTTACAGTCGATCGCCCCTACCTATTTTTGTGGATGAAAGTTGTTTTACCGCTAAAGATATTCCCGTTTTGGCAGAAATGGTACATGGCATCAATATTAAGTTGATGAAGTCTGGGGGGTTAACTGAAGCAATGCGAATGGTTTATGTAGCTAAAGCTTGTGGGTTGAAGGTAATGTTTGGTTGCTATTCTGACAGTTGTTTGGCAAATACAGCAGCAGCACAACTTGCTCCCCTCGCTGATTATTTGGACTTAGATAGTCATCTCAATTTGATTGACGATCCGTTTATTGGTGCGGTGATGGAAAAAGGGCGGTTGTTGCCGAATGATTTACCTGGGTTAGGAGTTTGTCTGAATGGTGGAATGATTTAATCAGACTTATATAGCGCTACGCGCCAGGGAATAGGGAACAGGAAACAGCGATCTGTAATACCAATTTAAAAAAAGAATGTTACAAACAATAAGTAGTATTAAAATAATTTGTAGGAAATATCTATTGGACGAAAAAGATAAATTACTACATAAAAAATGGTATCAAACCTATTCATTATGACTCTATCCTCCTGTCTTCCCCTCCCAGGAGGGGTTAGGGGTGGGTTGACTCCTAAGAAATACCCTAGCTATTTGTAGCAAATATTTATCAAACTGGTATAGAAAAATAGCGATCGCTTGCCTAAAGTATGCGATTGCTATCTACAAAAATATCAATATTTTTCGGTAATTTTTTGAGAAATGTAACTGTTTCAAGAATATCTCCTCATAATCCACTTTTTTTGGGAAATAACTCACGAAAGTACAGTTATATAAGGTTCAAGCGATCGAATTGTCCACGGATCAAATACTCCTATTAGTAGTAAACTCCAAATAGTCGTAAAAAGGCCATGAGTTTCCCTATAATCAAGAATCTGATTAGCTCGCCAAGCTTCAATTAAAGGAAGTTTCACAAGTTCATCGAATGTAGCCAGGTTGATGTTTAATCGACCACGATCGTCATAGTGAGAAATACTTGGACTTGGTGGTGCTGGAGGTTGAATCCCAAAATCATCTTGCAACTTTTCTAATGCAGCACGAGCATTAATACGACCTGCACCCAACATTCCCACATACAAAGGATTGACCCTATCAACAGAATCAGCAGTCTCTTTAATGATAGCGATCGCCTGTTGAGGAGTGAGTTCTGGTTTCAAAGAAAATACCAATGCAATTAAACCTGCTACATGAGGAGCTGCAAAGGAAGTTCCCCAAGTGTATGTATAACTATTGGAGGTTGAGGTTGTATAAATTGCTGTACCTGCTCTCCCTTGCTCGCCCCCAGGAGCAGAGAGCGTCACACTTTGTTCTCCATAATAAGAATAGTTGGCTTTGCGATCTCCTGCTCCAACAGCAGCAACAGAACATAATGCAGTTAACTGGGGATAAAGATAGGAATAGGCAGAAGGATAGTGAATCTCATCAGGTTTTTGAGGCATTCCCAGAGTATAATTTCCCGCCGAACAGACAATTGCTACCCCTTGATTTTGAGCTGCAATTAAAGCTTGGCGAATACCAATATGCTCGCCATCAATACGCCAACTGAGATTAATAACCCCCCGTTCATTAGGTTGGAGATAGGTTAAACTCTCCAAAATTGCTTCTGCTCTCAAGCCATACCCTTGGCTCCCTGAAATCTTAATCGGCAAAATTGAACAGTTCGGTGCAACCCCTCTGACTTGAGAGATAGTAGCATTTCTCCTTCCCGCAACAAGACCAGAAACCTTTGTTCCGTGAGCAATATAGGAAGCATGGGGAGATAAGACAGTCGCAGGTATACCCCTTTCAAAGTTGAGATCGAGGCTTTGCCAGTCCGATCGCAAAGCAGGTACTAAATCAGAATGATTAGTATCAATTCCACTATCAATCACGATCAGAGTAACTAGAGGAGAACCAGTTGTAATAGCGTGAGCAGCTTCAAGTTCAATCAGTTCATAATTCCAGAAGCGATCGACTGCTTCAAAATCTCCCTCTGCTTCTGTGATCGGAAAAGAAGGATCAAATTGAAAATCGTCAAAACCTACTCGATCTGGTTCAGCAAAAGCCACTTCCTGAAATTGGTTCGCTTTAGAAATTACCCGAAGCACTTCCCGAGTGACATCGAAATCTTCAGGTTTGTGAGTGAGTTGAGCGCGGTAGTAGCCCATTCGAGGGCGAGGATCGACAATTTCTAGTCCTAACTCCTGAATAATTTCCTCACGTCGAGGGGACGAGGTATTCAAATGAAACCATAAATCTATAGAACCAGGAACTAGATAAAGTTTAGACCCTTGAACATCTCGCAAGACAGGGTGAACATTTCCTGCAAAGGCAGCTTTTAATAGATGAGCAGCTTGTGAACCACTCTCAAAATCACTATTTTCTACAATCCGAAATTCAAGAGTTTCTGGTATTGCTAGACTCTCAACATACCCTAACTGAGCAGCAGGATCTAATCTTTCAAAATCTGGTTGACGGGGGATGAGGTAGTATCCAGTTACAGGTTCTAAAATAACTTCTTTGTTGGCAGGTTTGTCAGGAAAAGACAGAGGCGGAATGACAAAAAAATAATCTAATACTGTAAGCGGTAAAGCTGTTGCAACCGCCAATTCTGTCATGGAGTAATAGGGTTTTCCCTGTAACACTATGTCAATTCGATCCGGTTTTAATTGAGGAATTTGTTCCAATTG
The DNA here is from genome assembly GCF_010672505.1 of Okeania sp. SIO2B9. Lineage (NCBI taxonomy): Bacteria > Bacillati > Cyanobacteriota > Cyanophyceae > Oscillatoriales > Microcoleaceae > Okeania > Okeania sp. SIO2B9. The sequence continues at coordinate 6,950 of NZ_JAAHGK010000200.1, forward strand.
ATTGCGATTAACTCGGTTAGGATTTAATCGCATCTTTTCTACATTGCTTGAATTTAGGAGTAATTGCTCTACAGTTTCTGGATCGAGTTGAGCGCGACGGCTAATGTCTTCAAGGTTGATCGCTGTTGAGAGCATTTGACGCCACTGCACTATCGCTTCTATCTCTGTAACACTCAAGTCTAGAATAAAGCGTAATTTCTGTTGAGGCAACAAGCTGAATGTTTTTGTTCCGGTCATCTTATTTTTTCGACTTCAATTGTTATCAACAGGACTTAGGTAAAGGCACTATTTATAGGGGTTGTTAACTATTAGACAATAGTCGCGAGCACTATATATAGTGTATCTGCGTAAGTCCTAATCAAGATAGGTTCATATCAAAGGAGGTAGCATTGGTGTAATTAGATCAGGAGTCAAGAGTTAAGAGTTATATAGAATCCGGTTATATAATAGACCTCTCTGGAAAAGAGGGAGTAGGGAGTAGGGGGAAAGAATTAATAATTTATGTACGATAATTGATTTTATTTTTAATGATCACCAAATGTCTATTTAACCGGATTTGATTTAGGAGGGAAGAGAATTTAGAAAGATTTGGCAGTGATAGGATTTACGCAAAAATACTATATATAAAGTTTGAAAACTATAACGTTATAGTTATTGATACTAGAGTTGTTGGGAATTAAGCTAAAAAAATGGCTAAAACCCTTATTAGTCAAAGTTTACAGCGGTTTTTTATGCATAAGCTCCTGAAAAGCTTATATAGTAAGCTTTTGAGCATTATTCAATTGTTATTTCCCAACAACTCTACA
>NZ_JAAHGK010000201.1:0-7747 GCF_010672505.1 Okeania sp. SIO2B9
ATGCTCAAAATTAGACATCCCCATAAAAGAGGGAACAAGGAGAAATAATTAAAAATAAAATCAATTCTTATCCATAAATTATCAATTATTCCCCTCCCAGGAGGGGTTAGGGGTGGGTTCCCTGTTGCCTGTTGCCTGTTGCCTCTTTTCTGGAGATGTCTATTATCAAAAAATTCTTTTTCATACCCTAAAGTTGGGTTGATCCTAACGGATAAGCTACGCTAACGTGCCTCAACCCAACCTACGCCCTTTATTCCCTTATATTTAACTCCGGCGCATCTTTCAAAAGAGGATTAATATCAAACCAAGGGCCAATTTCATCTTGATACTCATAAACAAACATACTCCGAATTAAAATTTGGTATCCATCATCTCCCGTTACTTTTTTTGTCTGAGCAACTCGGCGCAATAATTCCCACTCATGGTCATCTACAGCTAAAAGTCGCTGATTGCGATAAGTTTTAATTACATTGGCAACACTAGCGCGGGAGATGGGAAGATCCCCTTCTTCCATAATAGCCTCATTAACTATTCGCAATACATTCCTCACATGACCACCACTGAAACGACATAAGTAATCTAAAGTTTCCTGACTATCAAATATTTCGGTAACTTTTGCCAAACGTTGCTGTGGATCTAATTCTGGAAATGCCCTTGCCAACACTAACTGCCGCATTAACTTCATTCCTTCAGCACATTCACTACCATCGCGCAACTGTGTGGCCACCATTGGCAATATTTGAGGGTCTTTCTTAAATCTTTGAGTTAATGTGTCGTAGTCATTGGAAAACCTCAGTGCCATAGGAAGAGTATAAATCAGATGACAATGAAGACTCATCAGTTGTTCGCCCCGGTCAACAAATAGATATTCTGGTTGAGGTCGCCCCCAAGGTTTAGGTGAGCTATCAACTTTTTCCAAGTTGTCAACGATAACCACTAATCCTTTTTTGCCATACTTTTTCAACTTTTCATTAGCGGGTTCGAGCAATTCTTTGTTTATAGTTTCAATAATTCCGCTAGTGCGGGGTCCGAGATATTCTCTGAGTTTAGTACGAAGTTCTGGACTAGCTTTTGCCTGGGCAGTAATTTTACCAATTCCTAAAGCTACAAATTCTAATCCTTTTTCGTCAGCTTTGACTTGACCAACTCCAGGCAAACCGACTTCTGCTGAAAATGAACCTTCACTGCTAGCTGCCACTTTACCCACACCAGGAATATTGGCTTCTGCGGAGAGTTCAATTTCTGTCTGCAATAATTTTGCAGCTCCCTGAAGTAGACCTTTTAATCCTTTTGGTTCCTCCAAGTTAAGTTTTTCCAACTTCTCCAAACTTCTGCTGACCTGTTGTGCAATAGTTAGAAAAATATCGCCTACATCTATATCTCCCATTTCTAGGTTTTTGTCAGATTCAAAATAGACAACGTGAAAGCCTTCTGTTTCTAACTGTTGCTTGAGTTGCCATAATTCTGTAGACTTACCACAACCAATATGTCCGGTGAATAGTTGGCAAGTAGGTCGGCCTAAAGACCAGAGAGTAATAGTATTTTTTAATTTTTTTATAACTTTTCCTCCACGCACAGTCGAGAAGTCAATGTAGTATTTTGGGTTAATTTCTACATTGTCTATAAACAGAGGAATGCCAGGGTTTGTTGCCTGAAAAAAGGCTTGGGGATCTAAAGGCATAATTATTTATGAGAAGCTACTTACTCAATTTTATCGCAGGGAACATTCAAGAATTTAGAATTTAGAATTTAGAATTTAGAATTTAGAATTTAGAATTTAGAATTTAGAATTTAGAATTACCTCTCCTTGAAAAGAAGAGGATTGACTAATCATGAAAATTTTTATTTATTATCCCCTTAAAAGAGGAGGCTTTAAACCACAATATTTCGATAAGAAAAACTTTTCTATCTGCTGGTTTTCTGCCGACAATAATATAAACAATTACAATGGTCGGAGGAAACTCTATATTTACTAATAATCATGGTACCAGCAGTTTTAATAGAAAACCTTCAGAAAAGTTATGGTTCGGTTACAGCAGTTAAGGACGTTTCCTTTCAGATAGAACCTGGAGAAATATTTGGTTTACTTGGCCCTAATGGTGCAGGTAAAACAACTACACTACGCGCTCTGTGTACTCTACTTACACCAGACGCTGGACGTTTAGAAGTATCTGGTATTTCAGTAGTTGACCAACCGAGAATAGCTAGACAACGTCTTGGCTATGTTGCTCAGGAAGTGGCCATTGACAAGGTTCTTACAGGCCGAGAACTACTACAACTGCAAGCAGCTATATATCATATTCCAGGGAAATTGGCAAGGGAAAGAATCGAAGGAGCGATCGCTCTTCTGGGAATAGAAGATTGGGCGGACAAAAAAACAGGTACTTATTCAGGTGGTATCCGCAAACGTCTAGATTTAGCAGCAGGTTTATTGCATCAACCAGATGTTTTAGTTTTGGATGAACCCACAGTAGGTTTAGATATTGATAGTCGGATAGCAGTTTGGGATTTTTTGCGTGAGTTGCGAGACTCTGGTACAACAGTTTTAATTACCAGTCACTATCTTGAAGAAGTCGATGCTTTGGTAGATAAAGTAGCTATTATTGACCAAGGTCTGGTTATTGCTGCGGGTACTCCTTTTGAACTTAAAGACCGAGTGGGAGGCGATCGTATTACTCTCCGTGTTAGGGAATTTTCTTCTACTGAAGAAGCAGAAAAAGTAAAAGCATTAGTAGAAAATTTACCAATGGTTCAAGAAGTTATTGTTAATGCTGCTCAAGGCAATTCTTTAAACTTAGTGGTGACACCCCAGAGTGATGCTTTTACCACAATTCAAGAGTTACTGTATCAGCAGGGTTTACCTACTTTTAGTATTGCTCAAGCACGACCAAGTTTGGATGATGTTTATCTAGCAGCAACAGGAAAAACTTTGATGGATGCAGAATTAGCTGCTGTGGGTAGTCGTGACTTAAAAGCTGAGAAAAAACAAAGTATGCGTTAAACGTTGGCACTTTGTAGGTTGGGTTGACGTTCAGGAAACCCAACAACAGTTATTGTATCTGTTCAACAGTTATTGTATCTGTTCAACAGTTATTGTATCTGTTGGGTTGCGAGATACGCTTAACCCAACCTACTGAAGTCAAAGTCCAGTAGGGTGTGTTAGGGACAGCGTAACGCACCATCAATAGCTGAAGCTGTGGGTAGTCGTGACTTAAAAGCTGAGAAAAAACAAAGTATGCGTTAAACCTTGGTACTTTGTAGGTTAGGTTGATGTTCAGGAAACCCAACAACAGTTATTGTATCTGTTCAACAGTTATTGTATCTGTTCAACAGTTATTGTATCTGTTGGGTTGCGAGATACGCTTAACCCAACCTACTGAAGTCAAAGTCCAGTAGGGTGTGTCGGTCCAGTAGGGTGTGTTAGGGACAGCGTAACGCACCATCAATAGCTGGAATCGGCGGTGCCTTAGAGCTGATTAACGCACCCTACTTCTATTGTCCAATAGTAACGCACCATCAATAGCTGGAATCGGCGGTGCCTTAGAGCTGATTAACGCACCCTACTTCTATTGTCCAATAGTAACGCACCATCAATAGCTGAAATCGGCGGTGTCTTACATTTGATTAATGCACCCTACTTCTATTGTCCAATAGTAACGCACCATCAATAGCTGGAATCGGCGGTGCCTTAGAGCTGATTAACGCACCCTACTGGACTGACACAGCTAATTTTATGCATGATTATGATTGGGGTGGGGGCGGGTTTACTCAGTCCTGAGTGACACCATTAACTTAACGCGGAACCCGCCCCTACTGGACTGACACAGCTAATTTTATGCATGATTATGATTGGGGTGGGGGCGGGTTTACTCAGTCCTGGGTGACACCATTAACTTAACGCGGAACCCGCCCCTACCCGATGCACCATTTTGGGTGTGCCACTCCACTACTTCTACTTCTATTGTCCAATAGTAATGCACCATCAATAGCTGACATCGGTGGTGCCTTAGAGCTGATTAACGCACCCTACTTCTATTGTCCAATAGTAACGCACCATCAATAGCTGGAATCGGCGGTGCCTGAGAGCTGATTAACGCACCCTACTTCTGTTGCCTGTTGCCAGATGAGCTGCGCACAGCGCTATATAAGTAATCAACCGGACATAATATAATAGAATCAATGGTACTGATAAGGAAAGTTGAGGAGTTTATGCATTTAATTGATTATACTATTGTCGTCATCTACCTGCTGGCGATCGTTCTGTTTGGCATATTTCTCCAGCGGAAAGCATCCGCTGGCATAGACTCTTACTTTCTGGGCGATCGAAATATGCCTTGGTGGGTATTGGGGGCATCCGGGATGGCTTCCAATACGGACATTGCGGGGACAATGTTAATCACAGCCTTAGTCTACGCCTTGGGAACGAAGGGATTTTTTCTGGAACTCCGGGGTGGCATTGCCTTAATTCTAGCAATGTTCATGATTTTTATGGGCAAGTGGAATCGTCGCGCCCAAGTTATGACTTTAGCGGAATGGATGCATTTGCGTTTTGGAGTCGGACGGGAAGGAAATATCGCCCGGATAGTTAGTGCTGTTGCTGCTATTATCTTGACCATTGGCAGGATCAGTTACTTTGCCATCGGTGGGGGCAAATTCTTAGGAGAATTTATTACTGTCGATGCCCGTCTGGCCTCAATTTTAATCATATTCCTGGCATTGATATACACTGTCCTTAGCGGTTTTTATGGGGTGGTGTTAACAGACCTGTTTCAGGGAGTTTTGATTTTTGTGGCTATCATCTATATCTGCGCGATCGCTCTGCAACTTCCTCCTCTACCAGAGACATTTGCTATTTCTATTCCGGGAACCGAGCAATTGCACGAGTGGAATTTTAGCGAGTGGAGTAGTATATTCCCCTCTATGGAAGTAGACTTGCCAGGAGACTATGGTCGTTTCAACTTGTTCGGCGCTATCCTTTGTTTCTATCTGCTGAAAGTATTAATGGAAGGGTTTGGCGGTATCGGTGGTTATATGATGCAGCGCTATTTTGCCGCCAAAAGCGATCGGGAAGTGGGGTTAATGTCCCTGTGGTGGATATTCTTGCTTTCCTTTCGCTGGCCTTTGGTAACTGCTTTTGCGATCCTGGGCATCAATTACGGCATTACTAACCAAGTAATTCCCGACCCGGAACTGGTCTTGCCAACAGTTATCGCTACTTACCTACTAGTGGGAATCAAGGGATTGGTATTAGCTTGTTTTATCGCTGCCGGGATGTCTACTTTTGACTCCTTAATTAATGGTGGTGCTGCTTACTGGGTGAAGGATATTTATCAAGCTTATCTCAATCCGCAAGCTGACAACCGCAAACTGCTGGCTCAAAGTCGTTGGGCATCGGTTATCATTGTTATGGTGGGATTGCTATTTAGCTTCAGTATCTCCAATATCAATGAAATTTGGGGATGGTTGACTCTGGGATTGGGTACGGGTCTGGCGGTTCCTCTGCTGTTAAGATGGTATTGGTGGCGGTTTAATGGCTATGGATTTGCCACGGGTATCGCTGCTGGTATGGTGGCCGCAATTGTGACTAAGGCGATCGTCTTACCTTCCTTCCCGAATCTGCAACTTGCCGAATTTATCCAATTTCTAATTCCTAGCAGTTGTTCTTTGGCAGGATGTATCGCTGGCACTCTGTTAACCCCGGCAACGGAACGGTCAGTTCTGGAGAATTTTTATACTGTCACCCGTCCCTTCGGTTTTTGGAAGCCGATCGCTGTTAATATTCCCCGCAATCTCACGGTCAATATCGCATTAGAGAACAGGCGTGATTTGCTGGCGACTGCGATCGCGATTCCCTGGCAAATAGTTTTGTGTCTCACGGGAATTATGTTTATGATGAAACGTTGGGATAATTTCCTGATTCTATCCCTGTTGTTGCTTGTACTTTCTATCTGTTTGTACTTCGTCTGGTATAGATATCTGTACGGAAGTCAAAATTCAAAAGTCAAAAGTTAAAAGTTAAAAGTAAGAAAAACGAAAGAATTTAAGCCAGGAAATTATTTAAGAGTATACCAAGTAAAGTCTGTATTATTTTGATAAGCTTGAGCTACAAAGATATTGAGCGATCGCTATTAATATTAAATGCGGATTTGATATTATTTTTAGTTGCGCTTTAGGACTAAACATCTATCGACGCCTAGCATGGGAGCAAGATGCTCCCACTGTAGGGAAATGGCGATCGCTAACTTCTGAGGAAGAAATCTTCTGCTTCTATTGATGGAATATTTGTCAAAGTGGCAAATTGACCTCCACTACCGAAACCAGCTTGACTACCATTGGGATTATAGAATAATTTTCCATTTTCACTATTATAGACAATGACTGCTTCAGAAGTTTCTGCTAGCTGATCATCAGTAACTGTGGCAAATTCTCCCGCAATGCTGAAACCTGTTCCTGAATCGCTGTTGATGGCAGTAAAAGTTGTCAGGTCTAGAAGAATAATATCTCCCTGTGTTTGGGAAAAATCAGTAATTGTATCTATACCTACATCCTCAGTCTGAAATTCATCATTAGTGTTAAAGATAAAGCGGTCAATACTACCACCTCCTGTAAGTTGGTCGTTTCCTGCTCCACCGTTGAGTCTGTCGCGACCAATACCTCCTTCTAGAGTATCGTTACCATCACCCCCTAACAAGATATCGTTACCAGGGCGACCAATTAACAGGTCATTACCAGATTTACCAAATAGGCGATCGCTTCCAGGACCACCATTAACACTATCATCACCCCTACCACCATTGAGAGTATCTCGACCAACACCACCAATTAATGTATCGTCCCCACCATTACCAGTCAGGCGATCGCTACCTCTTCTACCAAAAAGTTGATCGTCACCTTCTCCACTCTGAAAATTATCATTGTCATTAGTACCTTCTATCGTTTCATTTTCAGGAAATTGTATTCGATAAATTCGATTGTTTCCTTGTTCGGTAAACAACAAACTACCATCCGGTAAAACCTGTAAACCAACTGGACGACCCCAAGTTTCAGGTTCTGCGGAAACGTCCAAGAAACCTGTTAAAAAATCTTGATATACTCCTGTGGCATTTCCATTTTCATCAAAGGGTACAAATACTATTTTAGAACCTGTGGGTTCTTGACGACCGAAACCACCTCTAAATGCAACAAATGCTCCATTGTGATATTCTTCTGGGAAAGTTTCACCATCATAAAATTGCAGTCCTAAAGGTACTGAATGTGCTTGAAATAATACATCGGGAGTTTGAGTTTCTGTTACAAAATCTGGAGTTTGAGTTTCCGGTACGAAATTAGGATTTTCTTGTGTTATAAATGGGTCTGGTAAATCTGGTGATAAATAAACATAAGGCCAACCATAAAATTCATCTTGTTCTAATCCTGTTAAATAATCAGGAACTAAGTCATCACCTAAATCATCTCGTTCATTTACAGTGGTAAAAAGTTGACCTGTTATTGGGTGAAAATCTAGACCTACAGGATTTCTTAAACCAAAAGCAAAAGTTTCTTGATCGGAACCATCTAGATTCATTACTTGTACAGATGCTCTAGGTAAATCTTCTATTGTTACGTTGCCAGCGGAACCAATAGAAACAAAAAGTTGATTGTCTGGAGAAATTGCTAAGTTCCGAGTAAAATGATTTCCAAATGGTGGTAAATCTGCAATTTTTTCGCCAGTACCATTAATTTCTGTTTCCCCAATATTATAAGGATA
>NZ_JAAHGK010000202.1:0-7747 GCF_010672505.1 Okeania sp. SIO2B9
GCGACGATCGCTTCATGTTCACTGTGGCTGGACTCTGGAATTTCTACTTAATGGCAGGATAATTTAATCAGTGAAAACCAGAATTTTCCCATTTCACTTTAAGGTTTTATTTCGCGACAAGTCTATTGGAGAAAAGCACAACTTAAGATAGCTAGGCTGCATAGACGAGTGGCTAGCATCCGCAAAGATGCACTTCATAAATTGACAACATATTTAGCTAAAAACCACAGCGTTGTTGCCATAGAAGATTTGAATGTTAGCGGTATGTTAGCTAACCATAAGCTAGCTAAATCTATAGCCGACCAAGGCTTTTATGAGTTTCGGAGACAGCTCGAATATAAAACACGATGGCACGGTTCTAAATTAGTAGCAGTTGATAGGTTTTTTCCATCATCAAAAACTTGCAGTAGGTGTGGTCATGTTCAAGATATGCCGTTAAGCCTGAGAATTTATGATTGCCCTGACTGTGGCTTGTCAATAGATCGAGATTTAAACGCAAGTATAAATTTGAGAGATGCGGTCGGCTCGACCGTGAATGCCTGTGGATGAGCAACCGCCGACGGCCTCAGTAGAAGCAGGAAGTAAACCTCAAGTTGTCACACTATGTGACGCTTTGTATCAGTTTTATAGAGCAGTTTCAGGAATTTCTCACAGCCTGCTCAGTTGACTAGCTTAAGTTAAAGATGTCGAGCCTGCAATCCCAAAATCCTTTTGAGAAAAAGTTAATATGAAACGTCGATATTTTGTCCTGTCTTTAGTTAGTTTCGGGTTGGTCATAGGGTGTGCTTCCCTACAAACGAAAAATTCCCCTCAGCCATCAGTGGAACTATCCACCGATCCCGTATCACCTGCTATTGCCGTATCCTCCAACAAGGCTGATGAATCTCAAATAGCCAATGCCACAGAGCCGATTTTTGCGGAAAACGGAGTTGCCATTCGAGGTACTGACCCAGTTGCGTATTTTCAAGTAGGTAAACCTGTCCAAGGAAATAAACAATTTACTCACAACTGGATGGGAGTCAACTGGTGGTTTTCCAGTGCCAAAAATCGTGATTTGTTTGCAGCTTCCCCAGAGCAATATGCTCCGCAGTATGGTGGTTTCTGTGCTTTTGCCGTTGCCAATGGATACACAGCTCCTATTGTTCCAGAAGCCTGGAGCATTGTCGAAGGGAAGCTATATCTCAATTTCAGTTTAAGGATTCGTGATCGCTGGGAACGTGATATTCCAGGCAATATTGCCCGTGCCAATAAAAACTGGCCTGCTGCCGCCGCCAACTTTCGGGGGTGAGGGGTGAAACTCTAGTGTCGCTACCCGGAAGTTAGAAGTTAAAAGTCATGCCTTTAAAAGCGAGTGCTAATTGGCGAGGTTTCCTACGGGGTTTATAAAGTGCGGAAGTAATTCCCCTATTGCCAAAAAAGCTGGAAGCTTGACAACATAATCTTTGTCAGTTAAAGCTTCCAGCGTTTCAAAGTCGTCTAACTCAAGTTATATTAATTTTGCACTTTTGACCTAAAAGCTTTTCCCAGAGAGAATTTCAGTCAACTGAGGAATTTAGAGTCTTCCGTCAACTTTTACAAAGTCATTGAGGACTTGCAATAGCCTTACGTCTTTGGCATTTTTGATACTTTGAAATTCTTGAGCTTTCCGTCACCTTTACAAAGTCATTAAGAACCCAGTTTCCATTAAAGTGGTCTTCTGTAGGGCCATAAAGTCGGAAGTAGGCAAACCAGCCTTCTCCTGGGTTGCTCTTAATTCAGTTGGAGGCTTTGTCAGGATCGGTAGGTTCTTGAGGACCGACGTAGATATCAACTGTGCCGTCAGCATTCTCATATAGGTCATCTGTTTTGGAGGAACGCTCGGGTTTTTCAGTGTCCGTATCGACGAAAACGCGGGCATTGTTGTCATACACCGTAACTGACCAAAACTGCTCCATGGGAGGATTGGCAGGAACGGTCATTTTATAAGTGTTAGAACCGTCAAGCCAGTTACCATCGCTGTCTTTATAAGTACCGAGGTAAACTTGTCCCCCTTGACCTGGTTCATCAATTACCATACCGGAGGAGGCGGTTACAGCTTCGTAAAACCAGGCTGCCCGCTCATCAAGCTGATCGTAGTATTCGGTACCCTGACTTGGGTCAAGGATCAGAGCAAATTCCCAATGCACACCATCAGCATAATGTGCCGCTTCGCTGCGCTTTTGGAAGTCGTTAACCCGAGCCATGGCTTCTCCTACCAAAGCACCCTGCTCTAGGATTGCTTTCTGGCGTTCGTCAGGGGCAAAAGTCACAGTGCCGTCAAGACCGACTTTCTCAATGCCCAAGGGTTTGAGCATAGCCATAAACAGGCGATCGCGCTCTTGAACGGGCTCGCGGCTGATGATGTTTGCGAGGCGCTCCCAGTAGGCAAGGCCACGACGGGGAACCTGAGACCACTGAATATCGGTAATATCCTTGATAGGAACGGGACTGTCGCTTGGTTGTGCCAAGGGATAAATTCGCAGGGCATTAAGTAGCTCTTCAGTTTACTTTTTTTTGTTAGCTTTCACGAGTGGTTTTACTCGCACTGGTTGGAGCAATCTTCTCGCTGCTTTAGCTGCCTACTTGCTTTTCCTGCGGAATGCGGAGCTAACAGCCGTCGTAGGAAGTTAATTCCCCGTCTCCTGTCCACCGGAGTTTCACCGCAAAGTGCGGTCTTGTCATGGCGACAAACCTTGTTCTTACTTGCCATTTCTAGTATAGCAGATTTTTACTTCGCTTTATTACCCGCGTGTCGTTATTCAACCAGCCGTTAAAACGGTCTGGCTAACTTCCTCCCGACGCTTTTTAGGTTTTATCCGAGTTGAGAGAGCGAAAACCCCAAAATACGTTAAAGGTGGTCGATGGGACGCGGTATTCGCACTTTTTAGTATTCTTTAGGATTAAGCCCTTTTGACCAGGACCATAAATACAGTAGGTACCGCCCAAGCCCTCATCAGGTCCGGTTTGACCCATGTCAACGATAGGACGCTGCCAAATATCATCAGCAAAACCGGCTGCTTCTCCAGCAGGCATTTCGACAACTACAGGACCAGTTTTGGCCAGGTCAAAGAAGCCAATGATGTAGGGTGTCGTAGCATTGGCGGTGAGGATACCTAACTTTTCTGGGAAAGTTTGGTAAACTACAATTTCACCCGTTTCTATCCCAAAAGTCTCTTCATGAGCAGCTTGCCATTCAGCCATACTCACCATAGGTACGGACCATAAATACAGTTGGGTAGCTCGCTGGAAATCCATCTCATCGTAGGGGGTTGCACATTATGGAATGATATTGCCAAAAATTGGTTTAGATTTTGACTAAAAATAACCATTAATTAATCATTCTAGCAATTGATTAATCCACAATCCAATTCAATCAAAAATATCAAATCATTCGTCACTGTGCAACGCCCATCGTAGAGCTTGTCAACGGTTTCCGAAGTTGGATAACCATTTGACTCGAACTCAAGCGTTCCAATATGGGTTTCAAAATCACCAATAAATGGGTTTGGGCCGATAACGCTGGCATCCGCCAGGGCGACAGAGGGCGCAACGATCGCCAAGCAAAGGATGGCAATCAACAGAGAAAGGATTAGCTCTTTAGCCTTCTTTACAAGTGGATTTTTCTGAAAAAGAAAGTGCAAGAGCGTTATTGGCTTCAAAATACGGTTAAAGAACATGGGTAAAACCTCATCAAATGGGTTAACAACACAATCTCAGGCCACATCCCAAAGGGCGATAAAGCTAGCTTTAGGATGGACAGCAGCAAAAATGTTTACTAGGGAGCAATCCGAACTAATCCGAATATTCCTGTCAAATATCTCCTACACATTTTTACTCAGCAATGACCATAGGTGGAGCTTCCCAACTACCGTTGATTACATATTCTTCTGGTATGTAAATGCGCATGATAACATACATAGGTCCATCCGGTGCCGGAAGCCAGTTTGATTCTTTTTCTGTCCCAGGAGATTCGTATTGTAGATATAGGGTGATGCTTCCGTCTGCATTCTCTTCTAGTTCTTCTAGCATCGGTGAATTAATCAAGTAACGATCGAGCGGGTTGTGAATTAAATAACGAGTTACTCCATCATATATGGTCACCGACCAGAATGCTTGGGCAGGTATGCCTTCTGGGGGAATCTGTAACAGATAATTATAGTTCCCGCTATTAAGCAATTCTCCATTTTCATCTACTATGTAACCTGGGTAAAATGCCTCAGCTATTGAGTTCCCGTAGATACCCAGTAGGGATCCAACTGCACGTTTGAGATAATCATTATTGAGTTCTTCTCGCGTTCCAAATACGCCAGCGGATGATGTAGTTTCCTGGGCAGTTTCATCAATAGTGTCTATTCCTGCCTGTTGACCGGATGCGATCGCATCTAGCCACTCTTGAGAAACACCTTCTGGGGGAAATACTGCTCCAGGTTCCACTCCAATTTTCTTAAATTTTTTGCGCAATCTTTCTTCAGTGGGATGGGTAGGAGCAAATTGAAGCAAGAAGTTGACATACTCGAAGAAATGCTCATTCAAAGTTTCAGAAGAGATTGGAGGATAGTCAATTTCTGGGGGAGCTTCTGGTGGCTGAGTACCCAGAAACTCACTCAAGGGTTGAGCCTTATATTTTTCCTGAATTGCACGTTATCAATATCGTCAGGATTAAAAAGCTGGGTACGTAATAGTGAGTAAGCTAAATTTGTTTCTGACGGAATTACTCGCTTAATTCCTTCGGGTTGCTCTGCGCTCCAGTCTGGACCTGAGATGAGGTAGTTTCCTCCACCATTACCCTCAACCCGAGTGCCAAGGTAATCAAAGTTGAAGGTGTAAAGGTCAACCAATTGGGCAGTATAATAACGCTCATCTTCGATATCAGGCATCGTTATAACTAAAGGCTCTGCTCGTAGATCCATCACCAACTCTAAATTTAGTCTCATGTTTAATAATAGTATCGGCCATATTCCCTCAGATTATTTATATAAATATGACATCCCGATCAATACAGAAGCAATATTAAAAACCCGTCAAGAAAAACACAAAAAATTATTTGAAACCTCTACTCAAAAGTATTACGAAGCAGTACAAACAGTTACAGATATCAAAAGTCATTTTTTCGACTTTTCCTGCGCAGCAATAAAAGTCGGTCGTGCTGAGGAACTCTCCCCAGAGCAACAACAACTGTTCCGGAACAGTTTGCAAACATTTTGTCCTTGGAAAAAAGGTCCGTTTGAACTATTTGGTATAAACATTGATGCTGAATGGCGTTCTGATTGGAAATGGGAACGCATTTTGCCACATATTAGTTCTCTGAAAAATCGTAGAGTCGCCGATATTGGCTGCCACAATGGTTATTTTATGTTCCGCATGGCAGCTCAACAACCCGAGTTAGTTATTGGTTTTGAACCCTACGCAAAACATTTTTGGAATTTTCAACTTATTCAAAATATTGTGCAACAAAAAATGCTGATATTTGAACTGTTGGGAGTTGAACACATTCACTATTACCCTCAATTTTTTGACACCATTTTCTGCTTGGGTATTCTCTATCATCACACTGACCCTATTGCTTTACTACGCAAAATGCGAGAAGCTTTAGCGCCCAAGGGGGAAATTATTATTGACTGTCAAGGCATTCCAGGAGATTTACCAGTAGCTCTAACACCTCGGAAACGTTATGCTCAAGCACGAGGTATTTGGTTTCTCCCCACTCAGTCCTGTTTAGAGAGTTGGATAGGGCGAGCGGGGTTTAGTGATATTAATTGTTTTTTTGCCGAACCTTTGTCAGTAGCAGAACAACGGCGCACTTCTTGGGCAAATATTGATAGTTTGTCAGAATTTCTCAATCCTCAAGACCCTTCGTTGACAATTGAAGGTTATCCTGCACCTTGGCGCTATTATGCAATCGCTCGTAAATAATGAGCGGGGGAGATGGGGAGATGGGGAGATGGGGAGATGGGGAGATGGGGAGATGGGGAGATGGGGAGATGGGGCAAAAGGCCGTTTGCTTGCGCATACTCCCCAGGTGCTTGTACAGAGAAGTAAACATAAGAATAATTAACATTAACTGGGCTGCTATTAGCAAACACCTTAATGAGACTTGATATTAAGCCTTCCTGCCTCTTCCTTTTTCCTTCTTCCTTGTGCTAGAATAGCTTGATTTTTATTTTTTCAACTTACGAATTTTTTTGAGTGTTGAAGCTCGAGTTGCTAACCGGATTAACTTATAAGGAGATGTGCGACTACCAACTGTAATTCGAGAAATGCGGAACTTATTTTTCAGATAATTTACTTTCAAAAAATTATCATCATAAATAAATCCAGTTAGATGATATTTAGGTAACTTTTTTTCCACCTTTGTATTGATGGCACCATAGGGATAAGCAATATGAGCAGCGACAATTTTATTCCTATCTAAATCATTAGTACATTTTCTCAAAGCTAACTTCGCAAAATATAGTTCTACTTCTAATTCCTTGGAGCTAATTTTTGTTAAATTTTTATGAGTAAATCCATGAGATTGAATATCATAAAAATCTTTCTGATATCCTTCTATTAAATTTTGACAACTAAGATGTGGTAAATCTTTTCCATTATTAACTCCCAGAGTTTTAGGATTAATAAACAGAACAAATCTTACTTTTTCACCATATTTTTCTTCCATCCTTTCTAAGATGGGCATTCCATTTTTATGCACTCCTTCATAGCCATCATCAAAAGTAAGCATTACAGGTTTTTGACCTATATGTTTACTTGGTATAGGTTGAGATTTATTAATAAAATATACGAATAAATCTTGAGAGGATAAAAACCAGTAATTTTTCTGTACTAAATACTCTACAAACTTTTCTAAATCTTGCTTAGTATAATCCATACCATAAAGAGGGCGATATGGTGGTAAATCAGCTTTATTCTGTAAATCAATAATGTCATGGAAACCAAAAATCGGAATTTTGACAGTCGGAGATTTAATAGCTGCAGCAGTCAAACCTAAACTGACGATAAATATTAGTGAAAGGTATACAAGTTTACTTATCCACTTTGGTAAAAAATTAATTAAAAAGCAATTTTTGTACAAATGTATAATAGTTAAATTTAACTTCTCTACAGTGGAAAATAAAGATTGAGTTACATTCCTACTTAGTAGCTTAATCTGATCTTGAATCCATTTTTGATTAATCATATCTTTCCCTAATATTCAATCGCAAATCTGTGAATTATTGCTAGTTATTGATGATACTATCACTATTTTTTCCTGACTAATATAAAAAATTTATTTTGTTTCGTAGGAGTGGACGATCGCCACTTAACTTCTTGAAGAAGGAAAAAGGAAAAAGGAAAAAGTGGATGGGGACTCAAACCCCAACCAATTGTAAACACCGTCTATACGGCGGTTTATTCAACTTAAAAGAAAAAGATAAACAATCCCCCCTGATAAATTGAGGCATTATTTTCCTGAATTAGTATCAAGGTGAATGAAATTTACATCTATAAGAGTTAAATTTGTGTAATACTATTCAATCAAAAAATGCTAAGGCTGAGAAAGTGGGAAATTATTATTACTTGTATAGTTGTGTAGATAGATTTTCCTCAATATCAAAAATCTGAAATTCTCAGTGATATAATGGCTGTAGTCTGATAAGTTAAGAAAAATTAAGCATATTCTCAAGCAGGAGGTGAGTCCCGTGTTTAAGCAAGATCATCAAAATCTGAAAGTAGTTAAACTAGAGGAAGG
>NZ_JAAHGK010000203.1:0-7726 GCF_010672505.1 Okeania sp. SIO2B9
TTGTTAATGGGCAGTTCCCAAATCAGCATTTTCTTGTCCGTACCAGCAGTAGCTAAAGTTTGCCCATTGGAAGAAACAGCAAGAGCATAAACATAGCCTTGATGTTCGCTTAAACTGTGTATGACTCTACCGCCATTAGTTTCTAATTGCCAGATTTTGACAGTTTGATCTCGACTACTACTAATCAGTGTGCTACCGTCAGGACTAACAACAAACCCATCGATCGACTCGGAGTCCCTTCAACAATTTATACAAGAGTTTTCCTGTATTAGCATCCCATACCTTAATGCTTTTATCTGCGCTGGCAGTAAACAGGAGTTTATTGTCTTGACTAATATTTGCTAGTACCCAACTTGATTTTTCCTGCACAATTTTTTTCTGTAAATTTCCCCGTGCAACATCCCAAAACAGAATGGTTCTGTCATCACTGGAACTGAAAAGAGTTTTACCATCAGATGTGAAACCAACCGAACACACTACTTTTTCATGTTTTGTCAAATTATGGATAGGTTCAGGAGCAAAAAGAACTTCTCCTCCTAAATTAGCTTCGGGAAATGTCTCCTCAAAATCCTTGAGATGCTTCAAGAAACTAATGACCAAGTGCTTAAGCGCTGTTTCTCGATCTTTGACTTCTTGTAAAGATTTTTCTTGGTCTAGATGAGCTAGTTCTTTTAATTTTTTAACTAGATCCAACAGGAGAATGTTTTCTGAGGATGGTTTTAAGGCTTTAAGATCAGATTTTACCCTATCAATTAATACATAAGCAATAGGAATCTCTAACTGGAAAGGTTTAGGAATTGCACCTGGCTTCTTTTTCATCGAACCATCAGGTTGGAGGGTTGCAAAGTCCATACCAATAGAACTTACAGGAATTAGACGCACTGGACAACCAGCTTGAACTCTACTATGAACTACATTTTTAAACTCATCGACTTTTTCTCGCAGGCTTTCTATTATGTCTGAGAGCTTATAATTACCTTTAAGCAAATCCCACTTACTGATAATAAAATGAACTGCAGTGTTTCTGTTACATTTATTATTTATTAATTGCATCATGTTGGGTAAATCTTGTAACAATAACTCTCTAACCGCTTCATTATCCAGGTCTTTTCCTTGCATTAATTTTAATAATTTTAGACCATCAATCATCACCAACACTGCATCTGCATTGGAAACTTTTTTTTCCAAATCAACAACATCGTATTGATCTGGTAATTTTGTCTCTGTAATTAATCCTCCTCCATAGTCAATATAGGTAAACTGACAAACCGGAAACTTTTCAAGAGCCTGATTTTTGACATAACAAGTAAATATTCTCTCTGTTACATCTCTTGTCCCACTAGGCCAACCTTTATTTTTACCATCTATTTTTGAATAAATTTCATTCAGTTCTTTACACTGCTGATTGTCAGGAACTTCCAGAAAAAACCCTTCGCTAGTTTGAGTAGATAATTGCTTAAAAAGACTGGCTAAAAATACAGTTTTGCCTGCTCCAATTGGTCCTAAAGTAATAATATTGTAATTTTTCATATTCATTTCTGAACTTTTAATTTTCATAATTATTATCTTATTACTTTAGTTTATCTACGATAATTTCAGAGTCAGGAAAATCTTGGATCAGTTTATTACTAATATATAAAAAACTTGTAATAGCACTTTTTAAAGCTGTTCTTTTATCTTTAATTTCCATAATATATTCATTTTTTATTTCCTCGAATTCACCTATTTTTTTTTCATCTGCTGCAACTTTTTTTCTAATTCCTGCCAGCACCCAATTATCAATTTTTTTGAGGACTTCTTTAACAATTATACTATTTAACTCATTTGGCTCACTATCCTTGAAATCAGAGCTATCATCCTGAAAGATTATTGGTATCAAAAAATATTCAACAATAATATTAACAACTAGATCGATCAACCAACGGAAACTTAACACACCCTTGAAGAACTTATTTAATAATTTATTAAATCCACTATTTTCAGCAATAGATGCGTCGCTAATAGTAGTTAGTCGTTTAAGATTTACCTGAATCTCTTTCTCTAAAAGATCCGGTATAACACAAGATACAGGAACTTCCATGTAAAAAGGACGTGGAATTGAACCTGCAATCTTTTTCATACTGCCATCAGGTTGAGGTGTTGCAAAACCAGAACCTATTGAACTTACTGGAATCAGTCGTACTGGAGAACCTTCTTTATTTCGATTAACAACTAATTCTTTAAACTCAGGAATTTCTAGGAGGCGATCGCTTATTTCTTTTAAACCAAAATTATCATTTTCCAGCAAATCCCATTTACTAATTACGAACTGAATAGGTGCTTGACAATAGGACATCCATTTAATTATTGGTGGTAAATCTTTATTTAAAAAATCATCAATATTTTCCTCATTGCTATTGGTCATTAATGCCTGAATTTTTTGACCATCTAAAAGACCCAAAATTGCATCAGCTTTTACGATTATTTCTTGTAAATTAGAATCTTCTTCATCCATGTCTGTAAACCTTCCGCCAGCATAATCAAAATAAATAAACTGGCAAATTGGAAAGTTTTCCAGATTGAGATTATTGATACAACAAGTAAACTTCCACTTTGATATCTCATCACGTCTGGTTGTTTCAGGCCATTTTCCAATAATCAAGTTTGCGTAAATATCATTCAGTAGCTTCTGTGATTCAAAATCCTCAACCTCAAGATAGAAACCATCTTCTCCTTGTGTTGATAATGACCTAAACATACTGGCCAGGAATACAGTTTTGCCTGCACCAGACGCTCCTAAAGTTAATATTTTGTAACTTTTCATTGCCTAGATTTCCTCTGAAAATATAATCATGCCGACTGTAATACTACTATAGCAATTTCAAAAGTTTTTTTTAGACATCAGGATTTACCCAAAAAATGAAGCACATAAAAAGATGATAACCCTGTAGCGACTTTGCATACAACCTCCCTACCATTTGTCAAAAACATTTATAAAATTGGTATTATTCCGATTTGATAAATGTTTGCTACAAATATCTAGTTTTTTTAAGGAGTCAGGAATTAGGAGTTAGGAGTCAAAATAAATAACTTATTAGCTATTCTTAGTTCATAATTTATTGAATTCGTCAAAGAAACATCTCCTGTAAAGTATTTTTATCACCCTTGTTATTTGTAACATTCTTTTTTGAAATTGGTATAATGAATAAAAAAACTCTAACTTTAACCGGATTATTTTTAACAACCTTCCTCCTAATAACAATAAACTTATTTTCTGCCCAGAATGCCGAAAGTAAATCACAAAACCCTCTATCTCTTGGTTTCCAAATTATTAACAATTCTCAGGGAACAACTCTTTATCAAAAAGATTTAGATTATCTACAAATTGTCGATCTAACTCAAGGCGCAAAAATTAATTTTATCTACGGAAACATCACAGACTTAGGTACTAAAAAAGGAGCTTACGGCGGTAACGATCCACAATTTCAACGTCAGACAATATCACAAGTATGGTCTAACTTATTTTCAGAAAATTCAAATTTATTTTGCATCACTAATGGTCAATTTTTTAGAAACGATCAAAACTCCTCTACAGGATTAGCATTTCCTGTTAAGTCAGATGGAATTATAGTTAGTGATGGTTATGCCGGAGAAATAGAATTTCCCGATGAAAAGTTAATCCTAGAAGTCTGGAATAATAGAGCATTAATTAGTAAGTTTGAGCAAAAAAAATTACAATTATCAACAGCACCTAATCTTATTGTTGGTTTACAGGAAAACGCTGATAAAGGAGTCGAAGATAAAACAGGTAGAACATTTATTGGAGTTAAAGACAAAGATGGCGATCGCCTCAATGAAACAATTTTAATTTTTACATCTAAGCAAGCAACTCAACCCCATGCAGCTCAAGTTTTGAAAAGTTTCGGTGCCACTCAAGTAATGATGTTAGATGGTGGAGGTTCTACACAATTAATTTGTCAGGGGAATAATTATATAACTTCACCAAGAACTATCCCTCAAATGATTGTTATATTAAGGTAGTTTTATGAATATTTGGTAAAGTTATTGAGACTTTTATAGGTGTTTATTTAAAGATTCTGTGTTGGAGGAATTTTTCTAATTTGTAGCGATATGGAGAAAAATTTGGATAAAGTTCAATAGCTTTTTGATAAGAAGCGATCGCCTCTTCTAACTTCCCTTGTTTTTCTAAAATAGTGGCTAAATGATAGTACGACCAAGAAAAATCAGGGTTAATTTCTATTGTTTTACGATAAGCGGTGACAGCTTGGTCATCTTTGTTTTGTTCTCGGAAAATATTACCTAATTTATAATAAGACCAAGAGTGCTTCGGATTAATTTCTATTACTTTTTGATATGTAGTAAGAGCTGAATTAAATTCTCTTTGTTTATAAAATTCTTCAGCTATTTGAAAATAATACTCATAGTCATCAATATTTTTTCTGATGGTTGGTGCTATCTCTTTTTTTATTGTATTGTCTCCTCCTTGAAAATATAAGTCAACAAAACTATTAATTTCTTCTACTAATTTTTTATCTGACTCACTGAAACTTATTTCTGCTCCCCTACCAGATACACCAATGTTGTATTGCCCAATCTTGCTTTTGTCACTTATGAATCCATCAACTATTGTGTCAATAGAATTAGGTTCTAAATTTAATTGCAGAAATTCATTAATATCCCGTGCAACATTAAAAGGTATTTTTTCTACTTCTTGATAAGAAACATATAGCAATGATTCCGATTTTTTATCCAGCCAAGTTTTGGCTTTTCTGATAAAATCTGGAATAAGAACCTTAGCATCGTCAATGCTTTTTATTTTAGCAAATCCTTTGTGCCGCTCTGACTTCTTTTTTAAGCGTTCTTTCTCTCCCACATCTTTGAGAGAAACAATGATATCGTAAGGATTTCTGTAATTTACAATAGCTAGAGCATTACCCGATTCTAGAACAGACTCAACTGGTTTTGATAAAGGAGAATGAGTTTTGATAACTAACACTTTATCACTAGGTACTATGTCTACTAAATCATAGATGGCTTGATCGAGTTTTTCTATAAAGCGTGTATTTTTATAAAAATGCCTTTTAGTTTTTTCTGGTAAAGATTTGTATACCTTACTCTGACTATATTTACAATCAACCAATGCAGATGCTAGCTGAAAAGTGAAAGTGCTAGCTGATTTAGGCATTCCGTAACAAATAATAATCATATCAGTGTGAATCGTCTGACCTGTTATTATGAATTGAACTCTCCCGCTCCGGGCCCGGTGGTGCATGATATCCGAAGGGGGGCGGGTTTAGCCAAATTTCGATAAATGTACCTAAAACCCATTAAAAACCCGCCCCTACAATTTGGGAAATAAATTAAACACCGACGTAGGGGCGGGTTTCAGCAAAAATCTTGATACATAGATATTAATAGGACTTACACACCTCAACGTATTTCCGTCATTGCGACCGATAGGGAAGCAATCTCAAGTCCTAGTTTTTCGTACCTAGTGCGTAAGTCCTGATTAATTTATCTAAACCCGCCCCGCCCCCGCATGATATTACTCCTTAAAATACCAGTCCTCACCACCAGGCAATTTATAAAACTCATCATCAAGCACATCTCGCAAATCTTCTCTCGCATAGTTGTATCAGGACTTACGCAAAGGTACTATATATAGGTCTTTGGTGTGTTACGCTAGCGCTAACACACTCTACTAGCGCGTCAAGCTTGAAATAGTGTTTTAGGAAAATTCTCCAAACCTTAGTCAGAGCAAGAATTATACTCAAAAATTTAATACACCATTTTCAGCTTGACACAACACTACCAATAGCGTTCATGGGTAAGTCCTAATATATCTATATTCTAGTGCTAATTTTTGAGTATCACAGAGCCTGTAAATATTTTTTACAACGGTTTTCATTATGATCAATGCTTTTAGATTTAATCAGCAGAGCAATAATTAGACATTTCCGGACAAGAGGGAAGTAGGGATGTTGTATGCAGCATCCTTATGTACAGAGTAGGGACCAAAAATTTAGGAGCGTTCCATAGAACACCCCTACATAATATTTTGTTGAAAATTATGCTAGCTGAAAGCTGATTGCTGATTACTGATAGCTAGTTAATGCCCAATCCCTACATATTGAAAACCAGCAGCTTCCAACTCTTTACGATCGCAGAAATTACGTCCATCAACAAATAAATTCTGCTCCATGGACTTCAACATCTTAGCATAATCTAATTTCTCAAACTGTTTCCAGTCAGTCACCAAAACTAAAGCATCACAACCATCAGCAAGTCTTTCTGCATCTGTTTCCACTACTACTCCAGTCAAACCATGACGCATACCAGACTGAGAAAGAATCGGATCGTAAGCCTTCACCTTTGCTCCCAACCTGTTCAACTCTTGAATCAAATCTAGAGAAGGTGCATCCCGCATATCATCAGTATCAGGCTTAAACGTCAAACCCAATAACCCAATAGTCTTACCCTTAAGAATTTTCAGCGCCTGCTGTAACTTATCTATTGCGATCATGCGTTGACGCTTATTCACCTCAATTGCCGATTTCAACAACTGTGCCTCACAACCATAGTCATCAGCAGTATGCACTAAAGCAGAAACATCTTTCGGGAAACAAGAGCCACCCCAACCAATACCAGCTTGTAAAAATTTATTACCAATACGAGAGTCTAAACCAATACCCTTAGACACCTGAGTCACATCTGCTCCAACGCGGTCGCAAATATTAGCAATCTCATTCACAAAACTAATCTTAGTTGCCAAGAAAGAATTAGCAGCATACTTAATCATTTCCGCAGAACTCAAATCTGTTGTTACCACTGGTACTGGTGGGAGTGAGGAGTCGTCAGCAAACTTACGTTCAACCAGAGGAGCATAAAGTTCCAACATCATGTCTAGTGCCTTTTGACTATTACTACCCAATACTATGCGGTCTGGATTAAAAGTATCGAAGATAGCGGAACCTTCGCGCAAGAACTCTGGGTTACTAACCACATCAAATTCAGGTTCAATATCTGTACCGGAGCCACCCTCTTCATTTTTCCGCTCCTCAACCCCATCTAACACAATTCTTCGTACCCAGTCCCCAGAACCAATAGGTACAGTTGATTTATTCACAATTACCTTATAACCTGTAGTCAAATGAGCACCTATACCCTTAGCCACTGCCTCAACATAACGAGTATCACTTTCCCCTGTAGGGAGTGGGGGAGTACCAACAGCAATAAATAAGATATCGCCATGATTGACCCCAGCTTTTAAGTCAGATGTAAACTCGAGAGTTCCTGCTTTAGTGCAACCTTGCATCAGTTCAGATAACCCCGGTTCGTAGATTGGAGACTGTCCTGATTTTAATAGTTTAACTTTTTCCTCGTTGTTGTCTACGCAAATTACATGATGTCCTGTATGAGATAAACAAACCCCTGTAACTAAGCCAACATAGCCAGTACCAATGACACAAACACGCATCTTTTATATCCTCAAAGTTTTTAACACGAAAAGTTTTAATGGGGATTAAGTTTTTACAATTTGCTTTCCTTTACCCCCGCACCCTTTCAACTTTTTGGCGGTTCATTTTTGAGCCGCTCTCGAAAATCTTCTATTGTCAATTTTAACCCTTCTTGGAGAGGAACACTAGGCTCCCAACCTAAATATTTTTTAGCACGAGTAATATCTGGTTGTCGCTGTTTCGGGTCATCTTGTGGCAGAGGTTTATAA
>NZ_JAAHGK010000204.1:0-7725 GCF_010672505.1 Okeania sp. SIO2B9
CAGGGAGCTACCTAAAAAAGTACCGAATTTTAGGTGGCTCCCTGATTTTTACTGATAAATGTTATTTTTAGATTAGCATTATTTATCCGTATTGTTGCTATTATTATTTTAATTTTTATATAGTTTTATATAGAAAATTCTGATTTTTTGTAATAATTAGTTACTAACTGTTACTAATTATTAGTCAATAATTATTTATACAGATATTTTATATCAAATCCGCTCGGGTTCGGTATAAAAAAAAATTTCATCTTCATCCAAGAGCAAATGTTTCGCGCATTCTCTTCCCTCCTGACTCGGTCCTCCTGACTCGGTCCTCCTAGATTAACTATCTAATTACACCGATGCTACCGGATTTGATATTAGATAGTTTGTGTCATTTCAGTTAGCCTCCTCTGGAGGAACTGCGTTTTTTATGTAGCGTAGCAAAACAGTGATCAATTAACGAACAAAAGTCAAACTTCTAGTATTCAGAAAAAGAAAGAAGGGACAAAAAAAAATCAAACTCTACAATACAAATATTTAAAGATATACAACTCAGAGATTGAATGTATCAGGAAATAGGGTAGTAAGAATAAGACACAACTATACTGTCTATTTTTCAACATAACCGATCAGTCTGAATACCTATAAACTACTCTCTCATACTTATTTCTATCCCTGGACTCCTTCCCATTTTTATCTGAATGTAGATCCATAATCTCTTAATAATTAATTTGACAAATAGTCTCTCAAATTATCCGATACCAACTCTACAGCAAAACTTATCGATATTTAAATTGTTCTGACAAAAAAGCTTTCTAGTTTTTAAGGATATAAAAAAATGATGGTTTAACCTTCCGGAGTTACAACAATAATTGAGAATGTTAGTATTGTATAAATCGAAAAAAGGTTCTTGAATAGCCTCAAACAAATAATGTTTCGGTAAATCGAAATAAATTCACTTGAGATAAAGCAGGTCAAAAAGAAACTTTTTACTGATAATATTGTCTAGATACACAGTAGATGAATGTGTAATCCGGTCAGCTTACCCATATTCATCGTTGGTACATTGTTGCCCAATTACTGCCATTGCAGATTTTCTAAATTGGCCATTCAACCGAATCAATACTTAAATCTATATTTTAGTGCTGATGATCAAATTATCCGGAAAGTACTCCTGAATTAGTTAATAGGTGGTTGAAGAGGAGATTTAAAGAGCAGGCCTCAGAAATCTGAGACTAACATAGATGAAGAGGCAAAAAAAATGAGTGTTATCTATTAGTAACTTAGACTGCTTAGTTACTAATAGATAACACTTCAACTAGACGTGCAAATTGCTAGTTCTGATAATCATAACCAGCACTACTTTGAGCTTTTTTATACCAACACCTTAAGGTTGCTACATCAGGGAAACCCAACACTCCTGCACAGAGAAAGTTTCCCAAATCTAAAATCCAAAATGGTAGAACACCAAATCCACAGTCGTCATTTCTTTCCCATTTATTCATAATCAAAAGCAAAGATCGGGAGTTTTGGCGGAGTAAATTCAGCAGAAGGATAAAAAATAAGTGACACAGGAATTTCATATTTCAATTACTCCCCTGGGAGAAGACGAATACTTTGTTCGGACAGAAAAAGTACCTATTGGTGGGTTAGTGGCTGAAGAAATTGTCGAATGGCCTATAGAACAATGGTTAGCCCAAGCACGTCACCTATTTCGCGATCCATTACTCGATCTCCTAGAAGGAAAGTCCAACACTCAGGTAGTTATCCCTAGTCAGGTTGTGGCCAGGTCTGGGGAAGTGGTAAGTCCAAATTTAGTAGCATTAGGCCAAGAAATGTATCAAGAGCTATTCAAAGACACCCTGAGAGATAGCTGGAGTTGCGCTCAAGGAATAGCTCATAATCGAGGAGAGGTATTACAGTTACGTCTGGGGACTAAAGACAGACGTATATCCAGTTTGCCTTGGGAGGTACTCCATGCAGGCGATCGCCCCCTTGCTACTGGTACTGATGTAATGTTCTCTCGCTATCAACCTAATACTTGCTTACCTAAACAAACCCGGACACGAACTCCAGAAGAACCATTAAAAATCTTAATGGCGATCGCTGCTCCTAGCGATAAAGATAGTCTGCAACTAGAAAAAGAATATGAGGCGTTGCAACAAGAACTACAAAGAAATAGTGGAGAAATTCAAATCCACCTGGATATTCTCAGGCAACCTGGACGAGAACAACTTACTCAACGTTTAGAGCAAGGTAAATATCAGGTTTTCCACTATGCAGGTCATAGCAACTGGGGTATTTCTGGTGGTGAAATATCTCTAGTCAGCAATATAACAGGGTTAACAGAAAGTCTCAGTGGTCGAGACTTAGCAGGGTTGTTAGTTAATAATGGTATTCAGATGGCGGTTTTCAATTCATGTCGAGGCGCTTACAACCACTTAGTTAACCCCACTGATGATGAAGTAACTCTCAACTTAGCAGAAGCGCTAGTTAAACGTGGTATTCCGGGAGTGCTAGCAATGGCAGAACGCATTCCAGATGAGGTTTCCCTAAGTTTGACACGACTTTTTTATCGAAATCTCAATCAAGGTTATCCAATAGACTTAAGTTTGAGTCGGGCACGACAAGGATTGATTTCTGCTTACGGTTCACATGAACTTTATTGGGCATTACCTGTTGTCTACCTACATTCAGAGTTTGATGGTTGTCTGATTCAAAAAACCAGCAACTTGACCAATAAAATTGTTGAACCTTTTGAGGAATTTGTTGAAGAAAAAATTGCATCACCAGAGTCGCCAGAAGATTCAACTGGTGTAAAACCAAATATCGATTTAGAGAATATGGAGGAATTTCCTAGTGAACCTCAAACAGATAATCTTAATTGGCAGAATACCAATAATCAAGCTCAAGTAAAGACTCTCCAAGAGTTATTGCAAGAAAGAGAAATAAGAGAACAACTCAGTAATCAAAGCTATGAAAAACAAGAAGAAATAGTAACACAAGTTCAGTCAGTATTAACTACACAAAATATTCATAAAAAGTCTCATAATTTTTCCTGGAAAAAAATATTAGTATCTGCAGCATCATTAGTAATGTTAACTTTTGGTACTAATACAATTACTTTCAATAGACTGTCACAAGTGAATTCTCAATTGCTTCCTAAAGCCCCAGACCCAGGGATTAATTATGACTATAATAGGGTTCGACTTGTTAATGTTAATGAAAAAAATAGTAGCATCCAAGAAGCACAGATACTGGCAATTAGACAGTTTAAGCAAAATGATATTCTGGCTGGCAAAATGGTTGTAGAAATATTACTAGAAAGAGGAGAATTAGCAAAAGCAGGAGAAGCGATCGCTGCTGTGCCTACTCAACTCAACGACCATCCAGAAATTAATTTTCTTAAAGGTCGATTAGTTTGGGAAATCTTCCAAGATGGAAATCAAAATAACCTGATAGATGAAGCTATAAGTTATTGGGAAAAGGCTGCTGACAAAAGTCCAGAAAAAATTCAATATCAAAATGCTTTAGGCTTTGCTTATTACACTAAAGGAGATATGGAAAAAGCTTATGGAGCTTGGTTAAAAGTATTGCATTTGTCAGGAGAAATTACTCCAGAAATGGAAAAAGTTCGTCCTGTTTATAATAATGACCGAAGATATTTATCTGTCAAGAAAAGAGAAGCTATGAATGCTTATGCTGGTCTGGGATTAATCATGCTAAAATCAGCTCAAAATTTACAAAAAACTCCTGATCGAGCTTTAAAATATGTTAGTAAAGTTATGAGAGAAGCTGGCAAAGAGTTTCATATCCAACAATTGCAAAAAAGTTGGTTGTGGTCTCCCATGGCTCGTCAAGATTGGGGTTTATTATTGAGACTTCGATATCACAAACAGCCAGTTCAACAGAATAAGCAGTTTGAAGATATTGCTTAGTAGTAGATTAAAATTAGATATACTAACGGTTTATTTTTAAATTGGCTAATGACTAATTTAAAAAAGAGTCGGAATACAAGAGTGAGCAGCTGGAAAAATAATAAAGGAGGAGGTAGGAGAAAGGGAGAATTCAAATTTCTATCCACTCCTTGCTTCTCTACTTGAAAACTTCTTTAGGCATTCTCAAAAAAAGTAGAGTATTAAGCAGGCAAAAGAGTCAGATAATTTTTATTTTTTACTCCCTTCTAACTTCTACCACCGAAGGTTGATAATTATCAAAGACATCAAAATGACACAAAATTCTGAAAAAACTATCATTTTTTTTAACTCAGTTCCCGGTAGAATAGTTTCACATCTAATTGCTGTTTTATTCACTCTAAGTGGTGTTTGGTTATTTCAAAATCGACCAATACTTTCTTCAAAAACTATATCTATAACTCCCGATCCAATTAACCTGGAAAGATATGATAAAGAGCAACCAATTAATTATAGTGCCAATACTGTAGAAGCAGACAAACAACTAGCTATTGAACAATTTAATAAAAATGATATTCAAGCTGGAAAAAAAGCTGTAGAGTCTTTATTAAATAGAGGTGCTTTTAGAGAGGCAAAAGCAGCACTTAAGATTGTGTTAAAAGCAGGTAATAATGAGCAAAATGTTGACTCAGACATACTTTTTTTACAAGGTCGATTAATTTGGGAATTAGCCCAATATGGAAATAGAAATTATACTGTAGATGAAGCTATATATTACTGGGAAAAAGCCGTCGCTCAACTCCCTGATTCTATTCCATATCAGAATGCTATAGGTTTTGCTTACTATACCAAAGGAGACCTGAAAAAAGCTTATGATTCTTGGTTAAAAGTATTAAAATTATCAGGAGAAATTGCACCAGAAACACAAATACTGCGTAACATTTCAATTGAGGCTTTACCAACTCCAGAAGTTGAACAAAAAGATGCTATTAATGCCTATGCAGGTATTGGATTAGTAATGATGAAATCTGCTCAAACTTATCAAGGAAATGAGCAAAGAGAACGCTGGTTGAGAGCTTTACAATATCGGACAAAAGTAATGAAAGAAGCTGCAATAGAATATCATATTCCCCAACTTAGACAAAACTGGTTATGGTCACGAGAAGCACTACGAGATTGGGATTTTCTCATGAGAACAGATTGGAATATATTGCAGAAACGAACTAATTAGGTTTTGCTGAAAAAGTCTTTTGGAAAGGGTAGGAGTCAGGAGTCAGTCCTCAGGAGTCGGGACGAATGGGAATTATAGAACCCATTTGGTATCTATTTAAAAATAGAGGGTGAGATGGGGAGGTCAGGAGATAAAGAAAGATTTGGCAATGGCTGAAGATAGGACATTTTTTTATACCGAGATTAAGCGGATTTGATATCACAATCATTAGACCTCTCCAAAAATCAAATTCCCTTCTGCCTTCTGCCTTCCCTCTACATATTAATAACTAGCTTCACCTAAACAGAAAAACTCTTAATTTCTATCCATTCTCTCTCAGATAAAGGTTCTGTAATTAGCTGAATTTTAAAACATTTCATAGCTGCTCTAACTAATGCTTCAATAATCCGATTAATCATAACTTCTCTCCTATCGACGGCAGATAAAACA
Organism: Okeania sp. SIO2B9; assembly: GCF_010672505.1. Lineage (NCBI taxonomy): Bacteria > Bacillati > Cyanobacteriota > Cyanophyceae > Oscillatoriales > Microcoleaceae > Okeania > Okeania sp. SIO2B9. Next base: position 5,560 of record NZ_JAAHGK010000204.1, read on the forward strand.
GATGTAAAAATATCAAAAACTCCAGGAGAAGGTTGAGAGTTAAAAACATAACTAAAAAATTCAACATCAGGCGTTAAAATCATAGAACCATGTTGTAATATTGCCCTACCCTTTCTCAATTGGGCACTACCGATTAATTTTCCACCATTAGGTAATATTAAATCTGCACCAGTAGAAGTGCCAAAACAGTTAGGGTTGTGGATATAACCTCTTCCCGCACTGCCATAAACTAAGTCCACACCGAGCGATCGCCACCCCACTATTAAAAATTCACAAATAGCCTGATAAGACTCAATACGACTGCCAGGAAAACCAGAAGTTATAACACTATAAGTTAAATCTCCCTGATGCAAAACCGCCCTGCCACCAGTAGGACGATGGACAATATCTATCGGTTTGCCTTGCCAAGTCAGATTTTGCCAATATTCAGGATAACGTCGTTGATGATAACCCAGAGAAATGGCCACAGGTTGCCAGGTGTAAAAGCGGAGAGTTGGTGGAATATTTCCTTGCAGATGTTGGTGTAGCAACCATTCATCTATTGCCATTTGTAACTTGCCGGTTGTCGTTAGTAAGGGAATAAGTCGCCAAAACATCATGGAAGAAGGAAGAAGGAATAAGGAATAAGGAAAAATCTGGCGTTGTCTGAGTTTTAAGCTTTTGATATGTCAAATACAATAAAGGCGACTGCTATATTTCAGCGGATCAGTCTGCTGACCTGTTTTATTTCCATTTCCGAGTTTTCTAGCTTTAACTTTAGGTATTACAAGACAGTTATTAATAATTCTCTGAAGTAATTTTTGTGGCCTCATTTCTTTGAATACATATAATATCATGTTCGTTTAATAGCATGATAAAAAACTTTCTTCTCCTCTTCCCTCTTTTTTCCTCCCGACTTCTGACTCGGTCCTCCTCCGTCGTTATTTATCAGTATTCAACCGCACATGATATAAGTACATTTTTTTTACTATACTTATCATCTGGACAGTAAAAAGTTTTTTTCTTCATAAAACAGTTGGTTTCATGTGACAAAATGCTCCAGATTCGACTGTCTGGTGAATGGCGATCGAGCATTTAAGAATTTTGTCACTCAGTAGACCCGACCTACTTTTGGCTAAAATCTTCTTCCTATGTTCGGCGAGTGTCAGTAGAACTATCTGTTCACTCGGATAACCATTGGATGGTAGAGTACGAAACCAACCGGGGAAGTCTTTCCATATGATCATGGGCATCTCTAAACTCAGCAGTTGTAAAACAGCTAGTGCAATAGTGTTGATCAGTACAAACCGCTCCATTGCTTCAACTTTTCTTTTAACCTGTTGCTGATGTTTCTTCGGATATCGACTGAGAATTAAGTCTTTCGGCCACCCCTGAGTCGGGGTGATATCTTTCATCCAAAACTGATAGCTAAAACCAGACAAGAGTTGAATCAAGTTACGGAAAGTGACTTCAATCTGAAAACGCCAACTGTAAGCGGTTAAAATTTCGGTTGCAGATAGAGTGACATCAGTTGAAAGCAGAATTATTTGTTTGCCCTCCGGCCACACAGCCAATACAAAGCGCACTCTTTGAAGGGGACAATCCCAATGTAAATCTATACAACGCCATCTGAGAGACACCATCTGACCGTAAAGTAGTAGAGTTTCTGTAGTGAAGGAATCTTTCTCATCAAACAATTTCCGTAACTTGACTGATTCACCCCAGACGCGAGGTCTACCACGACTGCGTTTGAGCGGTGGTGTTGGTAAAGCATGTTTGCCGACTGCATTGATTCGGACTCTGGTAATTAACTGTAGCTTGTGCTTCCTAAACTCTTCAATCAAATTTTTAGAAGCAAAGTAAGCATCAAGGATGATATAGCTACCAGCATGGATAAGTTCTACGCACAAAGTAGACATTCAATCTACTATTGTAGTTTGATCATCCTCAGTCGTCTTGATACCATCTGGCAATCCCAAAGTCACAGGAACTGCTTTCAAACAAGAGCCTGCTTTTAAGAGTATGGTAATGACCCCAAAGTAATGGCCTCGTATCCACTCTGGCTTCGTTACATTTTCTGATTCATTATGCAGTTTTTTCACACCAGGCATTTTTTTTCCTTCCTTACCGACTTTAATACCATCACCTACATAAACTGGTTGACCTCTGAGAAGATGGACTTTTGGG
>NZ_JAAHGK010000205.1:0-7703 GCF_010672505.1 Okeania sp. SIO2B9
CAGCAAACCCTAATTAAATAATTCAGCTTTAAATCCTCCCCTTTCAAGGGGAAAAAAAGAAATTTTTTCCTTAAGGGTCAATCCTCTTCTTTTCAAGGAGATGTAATTGTTAATTAGGGCTTGCTGAATAAAGTCTGTTGGTAGGGGGAGGAGACAGGAGACAGGAGACAGGAGACAGGAGACAGGAGAAATGGGGAATGAGCGAGGAGGCAGTAGGAAGAATTATCCCTTGATTTTTCTGCCATAATCATCCCAAAATACTAGCATGCATGAGCTTTTTAGACCGAAAAACTTGCACTTTTTTCGACAAAAAAAGGCTGAAACTAATATCAGTCAATGCTTTGATATTTAATCAGCAAGCCCTAATTATTAACAATTCGGTAAACTTTTACAGCACTTCCCGCTGCCCGTGAGGTACTTAATTACTACGGAATCTACTGTATTTTAATAATAGCCTGCTAAACTATTATTTGAAAGGCTTTTCCTTTTTCCTTCTTCCTTCTTCCTTCTTCCTTCTTCCTTCTTCCTTCTGCTATACCCATTAACAATTAGTAATTTATGAATGTTTTTCGGATTGGAATAGCTGGCCCGGTAGGCTCAGGTAAAACAGCTTTAGTTGATGCCTTATGTAAGTCAATGCGACAAGAATATAATATTGCAGTTGTCACCAATGATATTTATACCCAAGAAGATGCCCAATTTTTAGTGCGAAGTCAAGCATTAGATAGTTCCCGTATAATAGGAGTAGAAACAGGTGGTTGTCCTCATACAGCTATCAGGGAAGATGCTTCTATTAATCTCATTGCTATTGAGCAGTTAGAAAATAAATTTACCGATCTAGACTTAGTATTTGTCGAAAGTGGCGGTGATAACTTAGCAGCAACTTTTAGTCCCGAGCTAGTTGATTTAACAATCTATGTAATTGATGTAGCTGCCGGTGATAAAATTCCCAGAAAAGGAGGTCCAGGTATTACTAAATCCGATCTACTTGTAATTAATAAAATTGACCTTGCTCCCCATGTAGGAGCAGACCTGAATATTATGGAAAAAGATACTAAAAAGATGCGAGGCGATCGCCCTTTTGTCTTTACGAATCTCAAAACAAAAGTTGGTTTAGAAGCAGTTTTAAACTTTATCCACAGATATCTAATTGTAGATTAACTCAATTTTCCTAATTCTATCAACTTAAAACATGAATAATATTTGGCAACGTTTGAAAAGTTTACCTTGGCAAGAACTATTTTTAGTAAGTTTCATTGCTATTTTGGCAGTTGTAGCAACAGAAGTATTATTAATCTTAAGCTTCACTTATTTTGTTGTTATCCTGAAACCATTGAGTATGCTATTTTCTTCTCCAATTTTTGGCGTATTAATACCTGTAGGAGCAGCAGTAGGAATGGGAGCGTTAGCAGTTTATTTATTAGAATTCTGGCAAAAGCAGTGGTTACTGAATAATTCTAGTCTTTGGGCGCTAGTTTTATGTTTATTTATCGGATTATTATTCAAGTCTTTATTTCCTCTCCCTGCTGTATTAGTTAGTGCATCTAGAACTTCATTAATAAGTCTAGCTATAGGAGTTTTCTGGAAAGGGCGACCTTATTGGCGACGTTAAAAAAATTCTAAAAATATAATCATGAAAATACTTACAAATTGCGGTTTTACCAGAGATGGGTGGCGCAGTGGCAAACGCGGTGAATATTTGGTATTAATTCAAGGTTTATTGCTGGTAGGATTTATTTTTTTGCCTACATATCACCTACCAGGAATTAGTTTAGAATTGCCAAAATTAATATACTCTTGTTGGATCGTAGCAGCACTTTTTAGTGCTACTGCATTAGTTTTTATTGTGAAAGGATTATTAGATTTAGGCAAAAATCTGACACCTTTGCCATATCCAAGAGTAGATGGTGAGCTAGTGCAAACAGGAGTTTATGGCATTGTTAGACATCCTTTGTATAGCGGTTTAATTTTCTTGACTCTCGGTTGGAGCATTTTTCAACTTAGTTTGTCTCATTTTGTAGCTGTTATTGTGATTTTTTTGTTTCTTGACTTGAAAGCAAGGCAAGAAGAAACCTGGTTAAGTGAAAAATATCCAGAATATTCAGATTATCAACAACGGGTAAAAAAATTAATTCCAAGGATTTATTAATTAGATATTAATTCACGATATTTGTCTCGAGGTCAATATATTTATTCAGAAGCAATTGAGATTATAAAAACAGTATATTAGATAACAATTTATCAATATTTATTATTTCCATAACTATTTTTTAACGTAATTCTACTGAATATTCTGCTAAAGTGCGAATAACAGTAATTTTTTTAGCTTCAATGATTTGATTTTTGGAATAACAAATTTTGGCGATAAAAGCTAGTTATTTTAAACAAATATCAACAGATTTCATCTAATCTTCACAATACTAGGATAAAAATTAAAGTAATTGTGAAAGTTTGCAAAATCAGGCCAAATTGGCTATACAAGAAAGTGAGATCAAAGTTAGACTGAAAATATATTGATAGAGTTGATATATAGGATGATCTAATTATGAGTTCTATTACAAGTATTTCACAGCAAGCTGCTCAAACAAACCATAACTACCTAGATAAACTACTGCAACCAATTCGCGAATATCTCGATCGTGTAGAAATAAATAATCAAAAAATAGCACATTTGCTGTGTCAATTGATCCCAGCTCAATGTCCTTTTGAGAGAGATGTGAAACTATTCGGACATCTACTGTTTCATATTCCTGCAATGTGTAAACTGAATCCTTTGTATGACCAATTTATTGGCTTACGATTTCGCGCTTTAACTTTTCTAGCGGATGTTTGTGGAGAGGATATTACGGGTTATATCAAATCCGTTTAATTCGGTATAAAAACATTCTTTATCTTCACCATTACCAAATCTTCATAAATTTTTTCCCTCCTGACTCCTGACTCCTGTATGTCGCCAATCCGACGGCTCCCCTACCTGACTCCTACTTCAAAAGATTTTATACCGATGCTACCGGATTTGATATTATTGCTGAAATATATTTCTTAATTTTAAATACTTGCTTCTACATTTTGTCTTAGAGTAGCTCAATGATATTTAGGTTATGCTACCAAGAGCTTAGTTTTTCTATGAAACTAGGCTCTTTATTATTGCCGAATGCGATCGCTATAACAAAAGGCAGAAGGCAAAAGGCAAAAGGCAGAAGGCAGAAGGCAGAAGAAAAAATATCGGGATAAAAAATCTAGGACTTCAGCAAATACCCTACACATAAACATGATAAAATATAATATTCAAGACTTTCTTCCTTCCTACTTCTGTCTTCCGTCTTTAAATAATGGCAAAATCCCTAAAACCTGACGCATTTTTCCAAACACCAGGAGTCATTCTCGATGTTCGTAGTCCCGGCGAATATGCTCAAGGTCATATTCCTGGATCTGTTAATTTCCCTCTATTTAATAATGATGAACGTGCCTTGGTGGGAACTTGCTACAAACAAAAAGGTAAAGATGAAGCAGTCGAATTAGGGTTAGCGATCGTCGGTCCGAAATTAGCTAATTTTGTTGCCCGTGCGAAGGTATTAGCTCCAGACCGTCAAGTTAGAATTCACTGTTGGCGAGGTGGAATGCGTAGCGCTGCAGTTGGTTGGTTACTGGAAACCGCAGGATTTAATGTTGCTCTACTGATTGGCGGTTACAAAGGGTTTCGACGTTGGGCACTTTCTCTATTTTCGATTCCACAAAAAATGATTATTCTGGGGGGAATGACTGGCAGTGGTAAAACTGAGATATTGACTGCTCTGGAAAATATAGGAGAACAAGTATTAGATTTAGAAGCTCTAGCTAACCATCGGGGTAGTAGTTTCGGTGCTTTGGGGCAGTTGCCTCAACCTACTAATGAGCAATTTTGGAATGCGATCGTGATGGAATGGGCAAAGTTCGACCGGAGTCAAGTTTTATGGGTTGAAGCGGAGAGTAAGCGTATTGGAATGTGTTGTATTCCCCAGGAAATTTTTGAGCAAATGGAAAGGGCGAAAGTTATCTCAATAAGTCGTAGTCGTCAGGAAAGAGTAGCATTTTTGGTCGAAATTTATGGAGAAGCAGATATTAATGATTTGATTGCTGCGACCGAACGCATTAGAAGACGACTGGGGGGTCTACGGACGCAAGAAGCGATTAATTTTCTGAGGGAGGGAAACTTGGCAGCAGCTTCAGATTTAATTCTCCACTATTATGACAAAACTTATACTTATGATTTAGAAAAAAGAGGAGTTAGTATTCATAAAGTAGATATTTCTGGTTTGTCGGCGGTTGATGCTGCCGTTTTGGTGCGGGAGAAAAGTCAAGAGATATAGTGGCGATCGCCGGATATTATTGTAGGGAAAAGGAAACAGCTAAGTTATTCTGTAGGGTGCGTTGCAACGCACCTATCGGTAGATTAGTTGTCTAATATCAAATCCGATACTCCTAAAATTGTGATATTAAATAATTGGTTTCTATTGCCCACAAATCAAAGGCTGTAGGGAATAAGTTTAGTGAATTTAAGTCAATGACTTCCGACACAACAGAATCTTGCCTGACAGTATGGTTTAAACCGATAGCGTGTACTACTTCGTGAGATATCACATACTGTTGTAAATATTGATTTTCAACATATAGCAATTCATCAGATAAGAAAATATCGCTGTTGATTGGACGATCTCCAGGGAAGTAAGCATAGCCAAGATAAGGAGTATTTGAATCTATACTAATTTTTATTTCTGCTGTATTGTAATCTACTTGTTGAAAGTCTAAATAGGTTCTGTTTTCTATGTAGTTGAAAGTATTGTTAAATAAGGCTTGAAGTTGTGGTGTAATACTATTGTCATAGCCATAAGTTGCATTTGGACTTAAAGCAAGTCCAGTTAGAATATCGTACATAATTACAAAAGAAGGTAAAGTGAAGAGAGGGTGGAATATATTTTTGATCGCTAATAAAGCAAACATGATATTATTGATTGAGCTGATTGCGATCGCTCAGTTGTCATATCATTAAGGTTGGGTTACTAAAGTAAGACCCAACCTATCAGCTAACAATTAAGAAAGTGCAGTTAGTTATTACAAAGGCATTCTGACAGCTTCTGAATACCGAATAGTGTAATCATAGGTTTGCAATTAAGTTACAACTGTGTTACACCTCAAATCAGAAAGGTTAGGTGTTACCAACGTCCAACTTCTCCAGCAGTCTTAGTCCCTAGATTCGGAGGCCAATTTGATTGTTACAAACTCTGCATATAAAAGCGATATTCACTACCATCATGCAACATTGCCATACTCGCTAAATTGCAACTTGGCGGAATGTTCTCTAGAGTCAATACTTGACAATTAGCAGATTTGTAACCATACTTATACTCGCTACCATTCCAAGCACCTTGATAGAATTCGGTGTTGCTACCAAGTTTGAATGCGTAAATGCGGTAATCATTACCATCATTCAGCATCGACCACCGAGACCAGTCGGTGTCATCTGGAAATCCAGATATTGGAAGTGCGGGACCAGGGACATAACTTTCAGCCTCTTGATCCCATAAAAATTGATACAGTTTATTGGGATTACCAAGTTGACGGAAGTAGACTCGGTAATATTCCTCCCCATAGAGCATAGAGAAACTATTGGTATCTGCATCATCCCAGATGAACTCGTACAGCTTAGTAGGGTTGCCAAGTTGCCGGAAGTAGAGTCGGTAATGTTCCTGCCCATAGAGCATAGAGAAGCTACTGGTATCTGCATCATCAGGAATCCCAGTTATGTTTAACTTGGGATATGAATTGTTATGACCGTATCTATAAGAATTACCATCCCATATAAATTGATAGAGTGTATCATTGGTACTACCCTTGAAACCCACATTCCGCACCACAAACATACTACAAGGGTATTTTTAACGAAGAATTTGGATTACAGCCTCTATTTTTGAGAATTGATATTAATAGCCTGTATAATATGTATTTTTACCTATGATTTTCATAATTATTATCAGGCAAGGCTTTGAATGCTTAGTCTAAGATACTACATTTTGACGTGCGGAATGTGGGTTGAAACAATACATACGATAGTCAGACCCATCGTGGAGCATTGACCAACGTCGCCAGTTTGCATCAGAAGGCGCACCAACGACCGGCAGTAGAGGAATTTCTGGGTAAAACTGATACAAGTTTTTTTCCCTGGAAAAAATAGCTTGATGGACAAAATTCATTAATTTGTCTCCTTCATTTCTTGGTTTGGTACTTCTATCTAATAGACGCTTCCCAGCAGTAATTTCTGAATTTTCAATCGACTATTTTGACTAATTTTTTTTTCACCCCATCTGTCAGAGTCTTTCTCTGTCTATCTTTGAGCTTTTATGTCAGTCTATGGATTTTATTTGAAAAAATTTTTTTCTGAAAATTTCACTCAAAAAATTCAGAAATTGATAAGCATGAGCGTCTTACAGCGCTTTTCAGATTGATAAACCACATCGTCATAACCAAAACCCTGTAAGGGCGCAATTCGGAGCTTTGCGTTAGCAAATGGCATTCGCCCCTACTGTGGTCTACTGAAATGAAAACCGCTTACGCGACCAAAAAGTTTTTGTTTGTAAAATTGCTCTAGCCCCTATCTGTTATCGGGCTGGAGCAATTCTACAAGCTTTAATTATACATATTCAACCGGACATGATATTAGTTCCAACAATTAAGTTCTCAAGGAAATATTAAGTTTTGTTAAATAATCATTTTTAGCAGCTAATTAGAGTTTATTATTAATATAAGTTCTATATAGCAGTCAAATAGAACCTAATGATCGATAGTAATAGAAAAACAAGGTCTGAAAAAATATCTGTCACTATGTCCGCAGGAACCTATAGACAGCTAGAGGAAAGAGCTTTACAAGAAGAGCGAACTTTAGTTAGTCTGGCCCTGTTTTACATAGAGAGCGGATTAGCTAGGAGTAGAGAATATGATGTTCTGCATGAATTAAGTTTTGACTATAAAAAGGCTTTAGCAGAACAACAAGCTCGGATAAAAACTCTTGAAGCCAAAATTGATAATTCCGATCCTCCTTTGGACAATCTTGTCAGAAAGGCGATAATCAAATCAATTTCAGGCCAAGCTTTAAACAATGTAGACATCAGCCTTATATGCGAGTACCTTGATTACGATCAGGAATTACTACCCGATCTAGTCTATGGAGATCAAATCCTAGAACAAAATGCAGATGAGGAAGAAGATCGAAAATCAGCCTCAATTCCTGAATAGACATCTCTGAAAATAATCAAACATCTACTATAACCATCTTTATGGCAAGAAATCGCTATCAATGGATGGATTAAAGCTGTATTTAAACAGGGTGCATGAAATTGCACATTAAAGAATGATAATAAATTTTCAACTGTACATATATTGAGGAAAGAATTATCCAAAAATATTTACTTTCAGATTTCATCATTCCTAATTGTGCAACGCCGGGTGCAGACACAATCCCAGAAAAAAATGCAGATGAGTAAAAATATCAAAGGTAATCAGCCTCAATTCCTGAATGGATGGACTGAAGCCGTCTTTAAACAGGGTATCGTCTTTATTGCCCCTTTTTATTATAGGAAAGAAGACGTAATTGCTATCTACAATCAACATGAAGATTGGTTTATTTTATTAGCTACTAAGTGGGGTGAGGTTCGCCTCATCTGGAATGG
>NZ_JAAHGK010000206.1:0-7698 GCF_010672505.1 Okeania sp. SIO2B9
TGATTGATCCCGCGCCCAAACAAAAGTTCTGTTAACTGCTGTAACTCCTCTTCTGTTGCTAATTCTAGTGCTGCTCTTAGTTCATTCAACTTAGGTTTCCTCCACACCCACCAAGCATGACTTAGTTATAATTACTCTAGTTTGAGAGGCAAATTACCGAATTAAGGTTGAGTGCCAGATAATTATAACATAACTATTTATTGTCGCCAGGAAAATGATGATGGGATCGCAACAATTTGATGTTACAGTAATTGGTGCTGGTATGGCTGGTTTAGTCTGCGCTCAACAACTCCAGCAGGCTGGTTATTCGGTGGTGGTAGTGGAAAAGTCTCGGGGAGCGGGGGGACGGATGGCAACTCGCCGTGTATCAGGAACTCGTGTAGATCATGGGCTACGTTATCTTGAACCCAAAGGTAAATTTTTGCAACAATTAATTAATTATCTAGAAAGAAAAAAAAATGGCCTTTCTTCCCAGCACATTCTGCAACTTTGGACTGATAAAATTTATGAACTAATTCAACCCCAGGGGTTAATACTTCCTATTACCAAAGATTGTTATATTACGCCCCAGGGAATGAACTCTGTGGGTAAATTTCTTGCCCAAAATTTAGAGGTTTGGTTTAGTAGGCGAGTGGAAACTATGCAAGCAACAGCAGACAAAAATTGGCATCTGAGTCTGGAAGTTACTAATGATGTTGCTACTGAAAAACCTATAGAAGTAATATCGAAAGCTGTTGTTGTAGCTATTCCTGCACCTCAAGCATTAATGATTTTAGATAAACCTGTTGCGGAAACGCCACCCGAATTTCTCAATAATTTGCGTTTTGTGGAATATGACCCCTGTATTACTGTGATGGCGGGATATTCTCCAGTTCTACAGGAAAATTTACCGGAGTGGCGATCGCTTGCTTTTCCTAATGATGACTATCTTGCTTGGGTAGGTTTTGATAGCAGTAAACGCCCTCATTCTACTCAACCTGTATTTGTCATTCAAAGCAACGCCAAATTTGCCACTACCCACCTCGACAGCACAAACTTACAACCAGCAGGGCAAGAATTACTAGAGTATACAGGGCAACAATTGACGCCATGGTTAAAATCTCCAGAATGGTTGCAAGTACATCGGTGGCGTTATGCTTTTTGTCGTCAACCTTTAGCTGTTTCTTGTCTGACTACAGAATTACCATTGCCATTAGTAGGTGCAGGTGACTGGTGTGCTGGAGATAATATTGAGGGTGCTTTCGCTTCTGGCCTAGTAGCAGCAAATTGGGTAAATAGTAAACTACAGAATTTGTCATTACCAGGGGAAAGTTTTTTGAGAGAAATTTAATCTTGTATAGCAGGCAACAGGCAACAGTGGGAAAAACATTGCCTAATCTAAGATTCATCATTAGTCTATGTCCTAACCAACTCGTTCCTTTCCGGATAATTACTATATCTAAGTCATTGCGACTGGAACGGAGTGGAAGGAAGCAATCTCCGCGCAACCCTTAGATTGCTTCCTATCGTCGCAATGACAACTATTCAACCAGATTTTATATGATTTCTTCTTTAACGGTGCCCTGCGACGGATTATTAAATGCTTTTCATCTTCTAAATTGTTGCCGTCTAACGCATCTACATATTTTACTGTTTGTTGGGCAAATTACTATTAATTCCCAGGGATAAAATTCCCAATATTTTCTCTAAGTTATTAATAAAGTATTCAGTTAGATCGATATGAACTTCTGTATTTTCTAATTGTAAGAATTTCCAAATATTTCCAGTGGTGACGACACCGTAAATGGTGGAAATTTGATTGCCTTGTTGTTGATTAAATATTTGTGCTGCAATCATTTCTGCTAGGCATTGCCCTAATCCCGCGTTTAAGTTTTCTTTTTTAGCTTCTACAATGGCAAAAACTGGAGATTTAATAAATAGTTGTTCTGGGTCTAGACTAATGAGAAAGTCACAAGTACCGTTTAATCCTCTGGCAGTATCGACGTTAAATTCTGTTCCGGAAAACAGGCTAATTTGATTATTCAGGATTTTTCTGAATTCTATTAAAATTGGGGCAATAATCATTTCAGAACGGGCTTTTTCTGTATTAATTGCTAAGGCTAATGGTAAGTTATTTTGTAATGTTTGTTTTAGAAAATCGCTTGGTTTAATTTCTGGAATATTGGCAAAAAAATCGACTTTTTCATTGATTGTTAAGGAAAATTCTTGTTGAATTTTGGGTAATGTTAAATCGCTGTAAGGCATTTAATTGTTGCTCCTTATTTTTTTTCTGTGAAATATTTATTAATTGGCGTTGCTGATTTTGGGTATGATTTGTATTTTTTTGTAATTTATAAACCATTGAATAACAACTATTTCAAATTGTTCAATTTTTATTTTCATACCTTGATTCAGCAACGCCTATTAATTGAACAACTAGGTTTTTTACTTTTCAAGCTTTGAATTAATGCCTAACTTTTTTAACGCCTCTGCAGCAGAATCACGCACCCATAAATCTTCATCTAGAAGTAAAGCTAAAAGAACTTGGACTACAGGTTCAGAACCATTGCCTAATTTGACTAACGCCTCTGCAGCAGAATAACGCACCAATGAATCTTCATCTTGAAGTAAAGGTAAAAGAGCTTGCACCACTGGTTCAGAATCATTGCCTAAGTTGCCTAAAACCTGTGCAGCAGAATAACGCACCGATGAATCTTCATCTAGAAGTAAAGCTAAAAGAACTTGGACTACAGGTTCAGAACCATTGCCTAATTTGACTAACGCCTCTGCAGCAAAATCACGCACCAATGAATCTTCATCTTGAAGTAAAGGTAAAAGAGCTTGGACCACAGGTTCAGAACCATTGCCTAATTTGCTCAACGCCCGTGTAGCAGAGGAACGCACCCCTTGTTTTTCATCTTGAAGTAAAGGTAAAAGAGCTTGGACCACAGGTTCAGAACCATTGCCTAACTTGCCTAACGCCTCTGCAGCATAATGACGCACCCCTGGTTTTTCATCTTGAAGTAAAGGTAAAAGAGCTTGGACCACAGGTTCAGAATCATTGCCTAAGTTGCCTAACGCCTCTGCAGCAGAATAACGCACCAATGAATCTTCATCTTGAAGTAAAGGTAAAAGAGCTTGGACCACAGGTTCAGAACCATTGCCTAACTTGCCTAACGCCTGTGCAGCATAATGACGCACCCCTGGTTTTTCATCTTGAAGTAAAGGTAAAAGAGCTTGCACCACTGGTTCAGAATCATTGCCTAAGTTGCCTAAAACCTGTGTAGCAGAGGAACGCACCCCTGGTTTTTCATCTTGAAGTAAAGGTAAAAGAGCTTGGACGACAGGTTCAGAACCATTGCCTAAGTTGCCTAACACCTGTGCAGCAGAATTACGCACCCCTGGTTTTTCATCTTGAAGTAAAAGTAAAAGAGCTTGGACGACAGGTTCAGAACCATTGCCTAAGTTTGCCAACGTCTGTGCAGCAGAATAACGCACCGATGAATCTTCATCTTTTAGACATTTAACAATATCAAGAACAACAAATTTAGCGACTGAACCACTACCTCCTATTTTTCTAAGATCGTCCAACCTATCTCGTACCGTTGCCCCTGGAGCAAACAAATTGCGGACAAGCCTTTTAATCCTTTGCCTCTCTAACTCTTTTTCTAACTCCTCCAAATCTAATCCTGCTAGTTTCCCAATTTCATCTGCTACAAAACTAGGTACTCTAAGCTCTGAACCTTTTGCCAAACAACAATCTCTCGCTGCCAGCAAAAAGCCTTTAATTTCTTCCTTACCCAACTTTTCCTCTGCTGTTACCAGAAACTCCCGCCACTTTTCCTCATCATCCTTATTCTGCTCTACCAAATATAGTGCAGCCAAATATTCCGCCAACGGATCGAGAGCAAAGCGAATTTTGTTTCTATCTTTTCTTTCACCATATCCAATAGACTTGAGCAGTCGGAGGTGTTTCTCAAAATACTCAAGACATAATGTTGCATCATTTCTCCCCAAATCTTCAAAAGCTCTAACGACTGCTTCCCGTTCCGCATAAGATGATCTATAATTTTGCTCCAAACATTTCCAAGCAATTAGTTGAGCATCTTGTTTAATTGTAGGATATTCACTCTTAGTCTCTCTTTCTCCTTGACGGTTCAACTTTTCTAAATGGTTAAGTATCAGATCGGGAATATTGTCGAGAGAACCCTCAGAGGTAAAATTATTCTCCTTACTATTGATCATCTTCTCAGCATAAAGCTTTGCCAGCAAAACAGTAATAGTCTTCTGTTCCCCAACAATGCGTGCAAGTTGAGCGCATTCCTGTAAAAAATCTTCTTTATCTGCCTCAAATAAATGCCACTTACCGCACTCCTTCAAATACTGCTCGATAAAATAAGCTAACTTTCCTCCATCAAACCGGAGAGTTTTAATTTTAATATCAATACCCCGGAAATCTTCCTCTATCCTGGAAGTGACAATTAAAGCATTTGCTGGAAACTCCTTCGAGTCAGGATTAAACTTTCCTTGAGTTTCTTGACTCATCTCCGAATAGCGATCGACTATCAATAAAATTCGGCGCTTTCGTAGGAGTTGTTTAACCAATAACTCATCAACTATCATTTGTTCGTTATCGATCAACTCCTGAATTTCTGCCATAATTGCTTCCATTATCGGTTTGATGCCATCTCCAGTATTATCAATTTCCTTCTCAATTAAAACTGGTAACATCAAATGTTTGGCTAAAGCTTTAGACTGATGCTGTTTTTTCATTGCCCATTTAGCAATTTGACAAGCAATAGTTGTTTTTCCTGAGCCTCCTTCACCCCAAATTAACAGTCGCACTCGCTTTTCCTTTTTAAAAGGTTCGCTCAAAGTTTCCGCCGTCAGTTCATCAATTTCCTGACTGTTTAATTCAACTGGAAGAGAAACATAATCTTTTCGTTCCTCAACAGTTTCATTTTCCAGAAACTTCTGTTGAAAAGTCTCCAGATGTTTTTCCACCCAAGCATCTAATACCCTGGGGCGATACTTGAGAAAACGTAAGATAGCAACAGGTAGTTTAACTTCTGGAGTTATTGGTGTTTTCGGTATCTTTAATTCCGCAGGTAGAACCAATAACAATAAGGGGCGAAACCAGAGAATTCCTAAATACAAACTCGTCAGCACAAAGATTAAAATTAACCATCCTTCCCAGTCTTTCTCATCATCAGAATTTTCCGAATTTTCCTGTGTTTTTTGTTCAGTTGGTTGACTTGTCTTTTTTGGTTCAAGACTAGCAGTAGGTTGAGGGTTAGGCTTAACATTTTCTTGGGCAAAGACTAGACTATTAATTTGCTTAGTGCTTGGGTATAATGGAGACAAACTTGTTACTATTAAAGGCAAAGAAGTAGACACCAGAGCTATTTTCAGCACAGCTAATAAGGTCTGTTTAGGAGGCTTGACCATAAATTAGAATACCCAAAAAGAGAATTTTTGAAAGTATATTATAGCAATTATTCATTGTAAGTAAATCGGTGATTATATAGGACTTAAGCACCTCAGCGATCGCCCCTCAGAGGTGGTTGGTTTTGGAGAAGCGATATTGCATCCGCAACGCTCCGCGAACGCTTTGGAGTAACTATAAAGTCACCCACTCATCAAGGGAGATAGGACGAGCGATAATTTCCTCAATTTCTCGAATCATCATCCGCAATTGGGGTACAGAATATTCATCGTTAGAGGGAATGGTTAAACGGTTATCATCGAAGACCATAAACTGGTGTCGGGAGCCAGAAAAAGGTCCATCAAATCCCAATTGTCGCAATTTTTTGACAAAATCCCGACGCTTACAGGGTGTCCACCGGATCACGGGTTGGCTCCTCGTTCAAATTGATGTTGCTAATAACTGGCAGAGCATGACGGAGTTTCAACCCTATTAGAATCCAATCTTCTAAGGTCGAGTGTAACTCATTCTCGCACTGGCGCAGTGTGGGTGCAAATGCGATAACGCCTTTGCAGGATGGAATTCTACCGACGAAAGTGCCATCTTCGAGTTTATCGTAAACTGCTTCGGACATTGCTTCGTCTATATATTGGCTTAAAATGTAATTTACGCTCATTACCGAACCTCTTTTAGTTTCCTGCTAAATTTGGGAATATCCATCGGTTGTCTTTGAGAGATTACTACAATATTAGTTCTAACATGGGGGAGAAGATTTGGGAACGGGAGATTTTTGGCGTTCCATATTAAGAATTTGTCAATAGACCTCTCCAGAAAAGAGGGAACAGGGAACAGGGAACAGGGAACAGGGGAAACCCACCCCTCGCCCCTCCCCCTCCCAGGAGGGGAGTAATTGATAATTTATGGATAATAATTGATTTTATTTTTGATTTTTACCAGATGTCTAATAGACCTCTCCATAATGATAACTGATAACTAAAAAGTGGTATTCTAGATAAAAGTTCCTAACTTTGCCTCCCTATTAATGGAGGTGAGGTACTGATAACTGATAACTGTTAACTGAAATGACTATTTCAACTCCAAACACCCCCAAACACAAGAAAGCTAAAGCACTTAGACCAGGTGCGCGTCGCCCTGCCAAAGAACTCTGTAGCGAATGTGGTTTGTGCGACACATATTATATCCATTATGTCAAGGATGCTTGTGCATTTCTTAACCAACAATTTGACAACCTCGAACAAGAAACTCACGGACGCACCCGCAACCTCGACAATGATAATGAGACTTATTTCGGCGTTCATCAAGATATGATGGCAGCTCGGAAAAAACAACCTATTGAAGGCGCACAATGGACTGGTATTGTGAGTACGATCGCCTGTGAAATGTTGAATAAAGGTATCGTGGAAGGCGTGGTCTGTGTACAAAATACTCAGGAAGACCGCTTTCAACCGATGCCAGTTATTGCCCGGACTCCGGAGGAAGTATTGGCAGCAAAAGTGAATAAACCGACTCTTTCTCCTAATCTTTCGGTATTAGAAGAAATTGAAAATTCTGGGATGAAAAAATTGTTAGTAATTGGGGTTGGTTGTCAGATTCAAGCATTACGAACCGTGGAAAAACAATTAGGTTTAGAAAAGCTCTATGTTTTGGGAACTCCCTGTGTAGATAATGTGACTAGAGAGGGTTTGCAAAAGTTCTTGGATACTACGAGTAAGTCACCAGAAACTGTGGTGCATTATGAATTTATGCAAGATTTTCGAGTACATTTTAAACATGAGGATGGCTCTATAGAAAAAGTGCCATTTTTTGGGTTGAATACTAAGAAATTAAAAGATGTTTTTGCTCCTTCTTGTATGAGTTGTTTTGACTATGTAAATGGTTTGGCAGATTTGGTCGTGGGATATATGGGAGCGCCTTTTGGTTGGCAGTGGATTACTGTTAGGAATGAGACTGGAAAACAAATGTTAGATTTGGTGATGAATCAGTTAGATACTCAACCTGTAATGTCTCAGGGAGATAGAAAAAATGCTGTTCAACAAAGTATTCCGGCTTATGACCAAGCTGTTACTTTGCCGATGTGGGCTGCAAAATTAATGGGAGTTGTTATTGAAAAAATTGGTCCTAAAGGTTTGGAATATGGGCGGTTTTCTATTGATTCTCATTTCACTCGTAATTATCTCTATGTTAAGCGGAATCATCCAGAAAAATTAGAGGCTCATGTGCCAGAGTTTGCCAAGAAAATTGTAGGGCAATATAAGTTGCCGAAATAATTTTTA
>NZ_JAAHGK010000207.1:0-7683 GCF_010672505.1 Okeania sp. SIO2B9
CCCACCGTCAACGGGGGTGTTCAAAATTACTTGGGGTGAGAATCCCCATGTAATTTTCCTCCTGTCTCCTGTCTCCTGTCTCCTTCTTCAACAAATTAATTTTGCTTAGTCAAATTAATCTAGAATTAAAATAATGTGAAATTATCCTGTTTATCTGGGCAGATAAACTCTCATGAAATTATTGTATAATGACATACATTCTTCAAGTTTTTCCCCAGAAAAAATAAATCCCTTCTTTCAGAGTTTGATATTTTTGGTAAATACGATACTGTAATACGAATTACATCAAATTCAGTAACATCAAACAAAGTAATTTCTTGAAAATCTTTTTCTGCTCAAGATCATATAATTTTATCTAACCTTTTTTGTCACTGTTTTTTTCCTATTTTTGGGTTGATAATATTGGGTGCATCTCATATTTGCAAAAATACTTTTTTCCTATATATTCCCTGTTGCCTGTTCCCTATTGCCTGTTGCCTAAAAGCAAGAAATTTTTGGCTTTATTCAAAATTGAGATGCACCCATAATATTGACTTTTCGGTTTTTTGCGAAACCTCCTATATGGTTCAACTCTAATTTCTCTAGTTCCTCTAAAAAAGAGGAATTATTGCCATAACCTCCATCCGCTAAAGCTACACCAGGACGATATTTTATGAACAATATTTTTTGAACTAATTTGAGTGCTAAATCAGGTTTTTTGACAAATTTTTGATCTTCTTTTCCCTAGTCGGAACGCTTCCCCGACAAAAACGACCAAGTCGAAGCGCTGGCTGTGGCAACTTATACCAATTTGATCAACTTTTGTTACAAATAGTAGAAGTAAGAAAGAAGGAAGAAGCAAGAAGGAAGAAGGATTGAAGAAGGAGACAGGAGACAGGAGACAGGAGACAGGAGGAAAATTACATGGGGATTCGCTCCCCCAAGTAATTTTGAACACCCCCGTTGACGGTGGGGTATTAAACCCACAAAGAAAATGATAAATATTGAAAAAAAAGGGAAAACGATAGATATAACCATCTAAAATGAACTGGAGAAGCTATTTTTAAGCATATCCGATCAAGATGCACTTTTTATAGCATTCTTTTTTCAAACTGGTATTAGGCACTCAAGAACTGGGAAAAGGAAGCTGCTTTTCTCGGATTCGAGCCGGGAGTAATAGCACAAATGAATGAAATTTATCTGGATATAAAAGGTTTAAAAGCCAATAACACAGGTACTATAAATAGATGTCGGGCTAAGTTGGCTAATTCCGCTCAAGTTGAAAGTTTTAGTAGCTCGGACTCTAGTATTGCAAAGACAGAACTTTACAATTGGAGTGGAACAACTGTAACTCAGAAAAGATTAGTCTCTCAAGTTGGCTGAGAAGTTCAAGCCAAGTTTGAAGAACACAAGGCCAAGTTGAATAGCAAGTCTGAAAAGCAGGAAAAAGGCCAAACGGGAAGGTTTACTAACTTAGTCCATTCTCGAACTTGTGCTTTTGCTCTGAGGCGATTATTTCCTCTATTAAATTGTGTTGATTGATAGTAGGTTTTAACCCACTAAAGTAATATATAAAACTGTAATTATATAAATTTACTCTAACAAAAATATGGAAACAGCCGATCATAACTTGTTGGAAAAACTAGCATCTCTATCAGAAAATTTTCCTAAATTGGGTATTCGCCTCTCCCTGGCAGCTAAAGAACTACAAAATGCAGGTACTCCCCCTTCAGAAAGTTTACTAGAAGAATTGATGGCCTATGGTAGAGATTTTGCTACTCTTAAAGAGCAAGGACTAGAGTTGGCAAAAACATCTCAAGTTTCTGCAGGGGCAATATTTTCCTTCACAGACTTAGAAAACTTAATTAAAGCACTAGCTTCAACCACAGAATCATCAAGCAGTCAACCAGTTTTAGATATTCTTAATCAAATCTTGGCGATCGCTCATCAAGAGCAACCAGAATTTCCTCCTTTGCAATCACTTAAAGCAAAAGCCAAAGAACTACATCAATTAATTTCTCATACAAAATCTGACAAATTACCAGATGAAGCTCAAGCTTTAATTGCAGAGACACATCCACTTTCAGCAGTATTAAAACTTGTCAAACAGGGTAAAAATTTAGATGATGAGCAGTGGTTGGAATTAGAGGAAAAAGTTAATGCCAGTTTTGGCAAAAAACTAATGTTAGCTATATCTAGAGAAAAACTGACAATTCCTAATGATTCTTTACCCACAACATCTAGAATTAAACTTCCGGCACTTGAAGAACTAAACCGAACTCAAAATATTGCCACTCAACCAACTAATACGCAAAAATCAACTGTTCCAAGTTTACCACCTTTAATAGTAGTACCTTCTGGTGGTGCAGAAACAGCTATTGAAGATCCAGATGTGATGATTTTAGAAGACCCAAAACCTAGAGGTACAAAACCTGTAGACGAAATCATTATTGTTCCTGGTGTGGAAGTCTCTAAAAATTTTCCCACTGTTGAAAGACCAAATATGATGTTTGGAGAAACTACTAATCAAAAATCAGTAGTTTCTGTAGGGTTGAAAGTTTTAGTTCATATACAAAATATTGGCGATCGCATTTTTGCTGGTCGAGAATATGCAGGTACTCGCGGTCAAGGTTTTCGTGTAGAAGCTTTTCAAATCAATATAGAACCGCCTATTCCTGGGTTAAAACTTGAATACATGGCTCATGTTTCTGAAATAGGTGATACTCCTTGGTTAGAAGCTGGAAAATTAGCTGGAGAACGTGGCAAAGCTAGAAGAATAGAAGGATTTGCGATTCGTCTTACAGGTATTCAAGCTGCCAATTATGATGTATTCTATACAGCTCACGTTCAGAATATGGGAGATTTACCAGTTTATTCCAATGGTGCATATTGTGGTACTCGCAACCAAGCTCTCAGAGTGGAGGGTATAAAAGTTTGGATAGAGCCTAAAAATTAGCACTCAGGAGTTATTTCAGTTATCAGTTGTCATATCATGTTCGGCTGAATACTTACACTTTGGAGGAAGGAAGGCAGTAGGCAACCCACCCCTAACCCCTCCCAGGAGGGGAAGGCAGAAGAGAAAGAAAGCTTAAAGGCCAGAAGTTTTTTGATAACTGATTATCCGTTAGCGTAGCTCCCCCGGAGGGGGAACATGATATAATGAGGCTTATACTAGCAAAACTTCTCCCAAATGTGTTTACATCCACAAGAAACTTGGTGGCTCCAAAATTCACTTTTGCCCGGCTTGCGGTCATAAAGCACTGGGAGATTTGCCAGGCGCTCTCAGCATAATCTTGAGAGCTTTGTAGGCTGTAGCCTTCGATCTCAGAGATGGCGTTATCACTATCTCTGATGCCAATATTGTACTTGTACAGGACGTTGATTAGCTTTATGAGGGTTAAAGACAGTACTTAAACTTTCTTGCCAGAAAAGTAACACATCTCAACATCCTGTATTGGTTCACGAGAACTAGAACTTTCATTCAGGAATTCAATACTTGTCTCATACGTCGTTAAATTCACCGACACATTAAGCCAATAGTAATTCTCTCCTTTGCCAACACTAAAGGACAGCGATGAATCTTGGTAAGAGATTTCACTTATTGTACCAACATTACATTTGTTCACTGACTCAGTACCATCAGCCATCTTGTCGAAATGGTACATATAAATTCCCTTCTTACCCTCTTTTACTCCTTCTGGAAGAAAAAAGGTAAAAAGTTGATTGCTTGCATATTGATACCATGAAAATGTTCCTTTCCAGCACGCAGTCCATAAAGGACCAAAAAATGGAATAGCCGCATCTAAAGACTGAAAATCACTCATAGTTCTTTACCTTTGAGTTGTCCTTTAACATAGACTTTTTGTCACCATGGATCCAAGATATCCACGATTTTTCCATAAATCCATATTTACCCTATCAACAAGATAGTTTTTATTCAATCCGTAGAAATGCTTACCCTTTATTTCCTTGGCTCTTCCAGACTATAGCTTAAATTCCGCACAAGTATCAAATATCAGAACTCTTATATGTTATATGAGATGAAAAAGCAACTGCTAGACTCTTCACGTTGATATTTTTGAGAAAAGCACTAGCGATAATTTTCTTCTTGTGAGAAACTGATGCACTACCCGCTATTCCATAGTCACCAACACACACAATAATAATGCTTCAGTCTATTCAACCACAGCACCATAAGTATCACCAGTATGACCGCCCAAACAATAGTTAAACCAAGCACCTGTCAACAGAGTGATCGCCCCTTCCCAAAGCAATCATATTTTAGAAGCGCTCGCGTTTGCGCAGCATTCCGCAGGAAAGCGTTGCGGATGCAACATTACTTTATTCATTTATCAAAATATAGTTCCCAATAATTCTTTTCAATTCAACAGGATCTTCAAGAGCAAACGCCACCCCCATATCTGGACGAACCACCCACCACCACATTAATCTTTCCAAATAGCTGGGTGGTTCATCATTAGGACACCACTCAATAAAACCATCATTGACACCAACCATATTAGGATAAAAGTCATTAGCTATAGCAACGCGATCATCAAGCTGCTCAAATTGTACAATATTTTGCCAAGCAACCTCATTAGGAATTGAGTTGAAAATTGTTTGTACGTCTTTATACATTTTTATTTCAAGCGACGCTCAATCTCGGAAGCATCAGCAGTCTCAAAAAAAATTTCTAAAGCTTCAATCAAATTAGACCGCGCTTCTTCTGTCGTATCGCCTTGACTGCCAATATACAGTTCCGTACACAAAGATACATATCCATCACCCTCCCGCTCAATAATAGCTGTTAGTCGTTTGATTTGTCTCATTTTCCAATAGACATCTCTAGAAAAGAGGCAACAGGCAACAGGCAACAGGCAACAGGGAGAAATAATTGATAATTTATGGATAAGAATTGATTTTATTTTTGATTTTTGGAGATGTCTAATCTTTAAAAAGCCTTTTTTTATCTATCTAGTTTAGCAGTTTTTTTTCAGGTTGTGATCACTTTGCTTGGGGACTGATACCGTTCGCTATTCCAAAGCAACTAAAACACACACAGGATTTACGCACTGACAATAGATAAGGGTTTTGGTGTGTTAAGCTACCGCTAATACACCCTACCAATAGCGTTCTATATCTGGTGATTATACGTAATATCATGTCCGGATAATCTGTGCTCAAAAAACCTTCTCCCTTTGAACTTTTCTCTCCCTTTCCTACGGAATGCTACGCAAACAGCATAGCTGCCTTATTTAATAACCGATCGCTATTCTAAAGTAACCAATAAACACAATAACAACGCTTCTGTCCATTCAACCACAGCACCATAAGTATCCCCAGTATGACCGCCCAAACAACGGTTAAACCAAGCACCTGTCAACAGAGCGATCGCTATTCCTCCTATTGCCATCCCAGAAGCTACTAACCAACTTTCAGGGTTTAATAAAATTTGGATTCCACTGAGACTCACTAATAAAAGTAGACTTTGGATAAAATCCCAAATCGAATATTTTGCCTCCTTGTGAAATGCTCCTTTTCCAGTAGGTTTGAGATAGGGGTAACGAGCGATCGCTACTAACTGTCCCCATCTCCCCCAACCTGCTACTCCCATTAGTATTAAAAAACGGTCGCTATCTAAATCTGTTAAAGCAGTAATTTTTAGCAACAATAGAGCGATCGCTGCCATTGCCCCAAAAGCTCCTGTAGCACTATCACTCATTACTTCCAGTCGTCGTTTCTGGTCTGGCACTGCCAACCCATCAGCAGTATCCATCACCCCATCCAAGTGTAAACCACCAGTTAAAATAATTCCAGATATAATCGCTACAGCAGATCTGGTGAGTATAGGCATTCCTAAAATTTGTAATCCAAGATCGATTACCCCAAGGATACCCCCTACTATCAATCCTATCAAAGGAGCGAAACGAGCAATACCATTAAAATCCAAGTTCCAAGTATGGGGAATCGGTAAACAGGTGTAAAATGCAATTCCAGCACTGAGTTTTGTCAGAGTTTTCCTAATTACTTGGAGCAATATTTTTTACCACCCAAAATTTTCTGAGCTTGGCTTCTTGTTGTTAACTATAGTATCAAAAAAAATAATATTTGCTGCATTTGTTTCAAATCAAATTAACAACAATGGAGTAGACAAAATGAGTTTTGTATGGTAGAAATTTAATATTGGGAAAATAGTTTTGTATAGACCTGAAAGATTTCCAGGATACATACATAGTTAAATATATATACTCATAGAATGTATAAAAAAATTTAACTATAGATTAAGAGTCTGAAACTCTTACTCCAGATGAGCTGTTGTTAGATAAATTGTTCCCTTTTACATAAGATTTTGTGCATATTCCAAACCAGATTACTATATTATTGGTTCATACTCCAAGAAACTATGCCAGAATTGGAACAAGAATAGCACTATCTAAATAACTCAGAATAAAAAAAAACTGTTCTGATAAATTTCTATCAAATTCAGAGGCTTTTGCTATATGAGTTCCAATAATTTTGACCAGAGAGT
Source organism: Okeania sp. SIO2B9 (assembly GCF_010672505.1). Taxonomy (NCBI): domain Bacteria; kingdom Bacillati; phylum Cyanobacteriota; class Cyanophyceae; order Oscillatoriales; family Microcoleaceae; genus Okeania; species Okeania sp. SIO2B9. The sequence continues at coordinate 6,509 of NZ_JAAHGK010000207.1, forward strand.
ATCTGCTCCTTGCATAATTGACATTGGCATAGTTGTCAATAAACGTGATATGCAAAGACTGTTGATAGATTTAGGTAGAGTCCGCTATATCCATACTCAAGATGGCCAGATTCAAAGCCGGGGTGAAGGATACATACTAGAAGTATTTGCGGATTGTCAACGGTCAACTTTAGTTGCTAATCATTCAATATACCTAAATGTGCTTAGTTTTGATTACCTAGAACTTGGACAATCATCAAAGAAAGAAACATACTTTGATTTAATTACTGAAGGACGTCAGTTAAGACTAATTCCTCTGTCAAACCCTCTTCAAGAAGAAACTACTAGAAATATAAATGCTGCAGCCTTTGACGCAGTAATGGATCAAGTTTTGTCATCTAATTGGGATATGCAGTTTGATGATGATGATTGCCCCTTTTAAGCAGAAAGGAAAAAAATAGGGAATGAGGCAAACCATATAAATTGTTTGTTCTCAGTTTCGAGAAAACAGTTAGAATTTTTTAATTGCCAATACCTAACTATCATGTCCCAAAACTTTTCCTTTCATTTTCAGGCTTGTTGTAGCAACACAAAAGCTCGTGCAGGTGTTTTTTTGACTCCTCATGGTAGTGTAGATACACCTAGATTTATGCCTGTGGGGACTTTAGCAACTGTCAAAACTCTCACACCTACTCAGTTAGAGAAAGCGGGTGCTCAGATGATCTTGGCAAATACTTATCATCTTCACTTACAACCAGGAGAAAGTATTATAGCTGGTGCTGGTGGACTACATAAGTTTATGGCCTGGAGTGGGCCAATATTAACTGATTCTGGGGGCTTCCAAGTATTTAGTTTAGGAGAAATCCGAACTATTAGTGAAACAGGTGTTAAATTTCGCTCACCTCGTGATGGTAGTATTATTGATATAACTCCAGAGCGTTCGATCCAAATTCAGAATGAATTGGGAGCTGATGTGATTATGGCTTTTGATGAATGTCCACCTTACCCAGCGAGTAGGGAAGAGGTGGAGTTGGCAACAAATCGTACTTATCGATGGTTGAAGCGTTGTATTGAGGCTCATCAGCGTCAGGATCAGGCTTTGTTTGGTATTGTTCAAGGTGGTGTTTATCCCGATCTGCGTTCTGTAGCAGCAAGGCAGTTGGTAGATTTGGATTTACCGGGTTATGCTATTGGTG
>NZ_JAAHGK010000208.1:0-7633 GCF_010672505.1 Okeania sp. SIO2B9
TCAGGGAGTTCTCCGACGAGCACGACGTTGCGTTGTCGAACGTTTTTGAGGCGGCGATCTTGGCCGCCGCGTCGTCGAGGTCGGCGGTGGAATCGATGATGACCGGCACGTTGCCGGCCCCGACCCCGATCGCGGGGGTGCCGCTGTGGTAGGCCCGGCGCACGTTGTTCTGCGACCCGGTGGCCACCACCAGGTCGGCGGCCGCCATCAGTTCTTCGGTGTCGGCCCGGGTCACCGGCTTCGGGAGGACCTGAACCAGGTCCGGTGGGGCGCCGACCTTTGCCAGTTCGGCCCGAGCCAGCCGGACCGCTTCGGCCGTGGTGTTCCAGCCGCTTGGGGAGGGGGCGATGACGATCGCGTTCCCGCCCTTGACCGCCATCATCGTCTTGTTGATCGGTGTGGCCGCCGGGTTCGTCGACGGGGTGACCGCGGCCACCACACCCACCGGTTTTGCGTAGCGGGTCATGCCCCGGGCCGGGTCGTGGTCGATCATGCCGACGGTCTTTGCTCGCAGCAGATCTCGGAGCGTGCCGAACGTCTTCCGCTGGTTCTTGATGATCTTGTCGGCCACGTTGCCAAGGCCGGTGTCGTCGACGGCGAGCCGGGCCAGGGCGTGTGCGTTGGAGGGGTCATACAGCGACCACGCCACCGCGGTGACGGCCCGGTCGACCTCGGCCTGGGAGGCGTCGGCGAAGGCCTCCATCGCCTCCCGGGCCCGCTCCATCGCGACCATCACCTTCGATTCTGCACCGGTCGGATCAGCCGAACCGGTTGCGGGTGTGCCGTTGTTGGAGCCGTTCGTTTCGTTCACCGGGGCCGTCCTCGCTCATGATCGGGCTGATCGTGGCACCACCGCTCCACCGGCCGGCGCTTCGGGGTGAAGCTTGTCGTGGCACATCTAATTGGGGTTCAATTGCACTACTGATGAAGGGTATAGCTGATTGGTTACGTACTCTAACCGGTGGTGGGTGCCCGGTTCGCCGGGAATGATCGGCCCCTCGTGGGCGGTGCTACCCTCCGGCCCCCTGTGTCTCCTAGGAATTCCGAACGGCTCGGCTGATGGCGAAACCACAACTCAGTACCCAACTGGTGGTGGCGACGGCGGCGAACATCGCCGACGCCGAAGGGTTCGACAGCGTCACGCTGACCCGGGTGGCCCGGGACCTCGGCACGAGCCAGCCCGCCCTCTACCGCCACGTGACCGGCTACGACGACCTCGTCCGCTCCCTCGGCCTGTTGGGGCGGGAACTGCTCGGCAGGCGCCTCGCTGACGCCGCCATCGGCCTCGCCGGGGAGGACGCGGTGCGAGCCATGGGGTTGGCCTGGCGGCAGATGGTCCGGGACCACCCCGGCCTCTACGCCGCCACCGACCGCTACCCGTGTGCCGGCGACGCCGAGTTGGAGGCCGCGGTGGAACGGGTGGTGGCCACCCTCGGTCAGGCCCTGGTCGGTTTCGGGCTCGATGCCGACGCCCGAGTCCACGCCGCCCGCACGCTGCGCAGCGCGTTCCATGGGTTCAGCCACCTCGAATCCGGCGACGGTCACCCGCTCGAACAGGACACCGACGAGAGCTTCGAACGGATGATCGGCCTGCTCAACGCCGGCATACGTTCGATGACCGCGGCGGTGGCCGACCGAGGGTAGACACCCTCACAGAAGCGCTATAGGGTCTCAAAATGACTCGAATGACCCCCAGTGAAGCCTTCGTCGAAACCCTCGTCGCCAACGGCGTCACCGAATGTTTCGGCATCATGGGCTCGGCGTTCATGGACGCCATGGACATCTTCGCCCCGGCCGGGATCCGCCTCATCCCCGTCGTTCACGAGCAGGGCGCCGCCCACATGGCCGACGGCTACGCCCGGGTCTCGGGCCGTCACGGCATGGTCATCGGGCAGAACGGTCCCGGCATCTCCAACTGTGTGACCGCCATCGCCGCCGCGTTCTGGGCCCACACCCCGGTCGTGATCGTCACCCCCGAGACCGGCACGATGGGGATCGGCCTCGGCGGGTTCCAGGAAGCAAACCTAAAAACTTTACCATGAGGAGTCCAATAATCTTCATAACGCCACCGATAAAAAGAGTGGGCGATCGCTTCTAAATCAAACCCTTCACACAGACATTCAGCTAAACATAATGTCATTGAACTATCATCTGACCAGGTGCCTGGTGGTTGATTATGTGCGCCATAACCAATCATTTCTGTGACAGGTTTAATTGTTCTTTCGTTGCGACTGGAAAATTCGACAGGTACGCCTAAAGCATCTCCAATACACACGCCCATTAAACCTGATAATACTTGGGAATTATTCATAGTTTGATCTCAATTGAAGTTAAATTGTTTTACAGTGCTTTTCATTAGATATTAAAGAGGGAGTCGGGAGTCGGGAGTCGGGGAAATAATTGATAATTTATGGATAATAATTGATTTTATTTTTTATTTTTGGAGATATTTAGTAGTTAGTGATTATTTTTAATATCATGTTTGTTTAATTAGCAGTCGTAAAGTTCTTAGGTGGTAGGTATAAATTCAAGCTCGAACACTGGAAACGGAGCAGAAATTTGGTATATCGCTTCAATAGAACATTTTCCTCATTTTCTCTTAATATTTATTTTTTAAGTATTTTATATCATGTCCGCACTTTATTGTTTGTGTAAAACCAAGGGTGAATATCTACAGGAAATTTAAGTTTTTTCAAGCTTTTAAGCCTTCTTCCCTCTTCCCTCTTCCTTCTTCCTTACTTTCGCGCTTATAATACCGATGCTACCGGACATGATATTAGCTTGAGTTTTTGGCGTTGGTGATTTGAGGTTATAATATTATGTCTGGATAAGAGCGGAATAGAACTCCGTTCCACACTCCATGTTTTCGATGCGGAATGCTGCGCTTGACCTGTCGCATACCGTTAACGTGCGTTGTGCGCCAGCTAAACAAAAAAACTTTCTCCTTCTACTACTCTTTACTTCTTCTTTCTTTCCTCCTGAGGACTGAGGACTGAGGACTGACTCCTAAATAATTAAGATTAATGTTATACACGCTCTTCAGCAACGCCGAGTTTTTTGTGTAATTTCTTGTAAGTTATCAGAAATTTTCATTGGTAACAAATTAGGATTTTCTAGACTACGAATTTCTGGAGGCAAACTAGCAACAGAAGCAGCAGTACGTTTAGCGATCGCTTCTAGATTTTCCGATTTTTGCACTATTTTCCCATTTTTAACTACTTGTGACATTAATTTTATAAAAGAATCAGTCTGATGTTCTGTTTGATTCGATACATCTTCATCCATTAATCCCAAATAATCTTGTTTTAACTGACCATTTTCCAGATATCTATATATTTGTTTTCGACCAGGATAACTCACTTTCCCCGTAGAATTTTTCATCACCGGAATGCCGTCTATTTCTACCAATTTATAAACTCCATTGACAGGGGCACCAGTTACCAACTTAGTACCAATACCATACCCATCTATACAAGCATTCTCCCGCTGAAGTCTAGCTATTTCCCACTCATCTATATCTCCACTAGCAAAAATTGTCACTTCTGGTAGTAGCGATCGTACCTCCTGGGATAATTGGACTAAATTTCCTGAATCTAACCTTACCCCACTCACCTGCATATCATCCTGCTTGACTCGTTGTGCTAATAGGTGAGTAGCTGCCGACGTATCGTAAGTATCTATCAATAGGGGTGCTTCAGGAAAATATCGTTGAAAAGCATGAAAAGCATCCTCCTCCGTGCCTTCAACGGCAGATATTGCCATCACCAAAGCATGAGCCATTGTACCTACTGGTTTCCTACCCAGTTTCAAAGCTGCCAAAACATTAGAAGTAGCATCCATTCCACCTGCTAAAGCAGCACGAGCCGCCCAAACACTAGCTTGGGGACTAAATGCACGTCTAGTGCCAAATTCAAATAACTTTGCATCATGGCCTGCAATATCCCGCATTCTAGCTGCTTTTGTAGCAATTAAAGTTTGGTAGTTGAGAGTATTCAATAGATATGTTTCCACTAACTGTCCTTGCCAAAGTGGAGCTTCTATCCGCAGTAGGGGTTGGTTCGGAAATATAGCTGTTCCTTCTGGTACTGCCCATACATCTCCAGTAAATTTAGTCTCTGCCAAAACCGACCAAAATTTATTAGGAACATTAGCAAATATCCCAGTTGACTGTAAAGCCTCAATTTGTGCGTGGTCAAATCGAAATTTTTCTAAATAGTCTAATACTTGTGCTAAACCCATGGCAATGAGATAGCCAAAACCGACCGGGAGTCTTCGCACAAATACTTCAAAATTAGCTTGCCGTTGGTCTATTTCTTCCCCAATATAACAAGCTGCCATTGTTAGTTGGTAGAGGTCTGTTAACAAACTGTAATCTTCTGGCGAGAGAGAAAGTTCTCGATCTTCTTGTGTCATTGGACAACTTCCTAACTAAGCTCTTTATGTTAATTATAGTAAAAATTACTATATCTGTCCAGGTGATTTTGATAATTCTCCATAAAACTATTAGTAACTCTTATGCTTCTTTGACTTCTAAAGTTATTTCTAGCCAGATAAGGCTCTATCCCAAAATTTATTGGCGATAAATATAGTAGCTTTAATTATAATCAGCCTTACATTTAATACTTTTGGCATCAAGATGTTATACTACAGTTGAAATTCTAGAATAGATAATCCTGTGAGTTTTAACCTAGAAAAGTATCAGCTCAAAGTAAATTCTTGTAAATATAAAACTATAATTATTCACATTTTATGTCGATCCCTATAGTCAGTAGTTACGAAATAATACAACCTCCAAACAAATATTACAACTATCATCAAGTCAGAGAATAAGCAGCTAGAATAAAAGTGTAAGGAAATCAAAGTTTTATTGACAAAAAAGAGGTAAAAATTATGAATATTTTCCAATCTATTGAAGAGGCTGTTGTTTATATATCAGAAGCAATTAGCCGCATTTTTGGTCCTAGCGATGATATGTATCCAATGATTGGTGTAAATCCTTTTGAAGGAGACCCTTATCACGGACCTAATTGGGCAGAGTAATACAAAAGGTTCAGTAAAATTGTTAGCTTAGTAGAAAAAAATAAGTTTTGTCAGAACTATTGAGGAAGGAAGGACTAAAAGACCGAAACAGTGAATCGGGATACTGAACAGTTGACGCTCCTCTCTGTCGATCTCTAATCAATTTTAGACACCGCTTATGATGCACGTGGGTATTAAACCTATAAGGGAAAAGATAATATCAAGTTAAATTAATTAACCATAATGTAGGGACTAACGATGATTAGTCCCTATAGCTTTACCAGAAGCAAAGTTTATGGGGTTGCACATTCTGGAATGATATTGGCAAAAATTAGTTTAGACTCTGACTAAAAAAACCTAATATTAATCATTCTAGCAATTGATTAATCCACAATCCAATTCAATCAAAAATCTCAAATCATTCGTCGCTGTGCAACGCCAAGTTTATTATGCTTGTTCAATGAGACTTGATATAAGTAGTTTAAAACCTACATTCGGCACTTCAAAGCATAATATAAAGGGCAAGTAGTCAGTAGTCATTTAGGAGAGCCGTCGGATTGGCGACATGCATTAGTCAGTAGGGAATGATGCTGACTAATTATCTGACTGCATCAAGTATTTATGCTTAATTTATTCAATTTAATTTGGCTTTTGTCTCAGTTAAATTATCATCATTTATAGAGTATAAATACTGAGCAAACCACTGATATTTGTGATACTTTTTATGTGAAAAATTGAGGTGCGGAATCTGAGTTAAAAGCTTAAAAAAGGATATATAAAATATTAATATTTTATATTATTTATATACCTATTACTAAGTTATTTTTTCTGTTGCCTACCTCTATAAAAATAGATTTAGCAAAAAGCATAGAGCAGCACTACCCAGTGGCACAGTTAAATTATCAATACCAATTTTTGATAAGGTCTCCAAACCAGTAGCAGCTAGTGCCACAGGAATAGCAACGACCCAAGTTTGCCAAATATTGCCTTGTACTGCCAAAAGAATCAAACTACAAATAGCATAACTAACCAAACACATAGTTAGGGAACCCTCCCAACTTTTCTTCATTCCCCAAACTTGATAAGGATGTTTGCCAAAATTTTGACCAATAACAGCAGCTAAACCATCGCCCCAAGCCATAATTAAAATACCCAGAGCTGCATATTGAGGTTGTTCGAGAAACCAAAAACAACCGATAAGAATGCCAATACTAACTGCATAGAAAAATGTGCCTAAACTTTTGCGTCCCACACTATTAACACTGGGAAGAATGGGAAGTCGGTAGGAAATTAAAGCGATCGCTGCTGAGAGAATTCCAGCCATAATACCTACCCATGCCGGAATTTGTAACCACCAAGCTAATAGAATTACATTACCTGTGCCAATATGAACTACTTTTCGTGATATTTCTGGGTCTACTTTGGCAAAACGGTTAAGTACTTCAGCAAAAATTAAAATAATTCCTAACCATGCTCCGACTAGAAAAACTTGGATAAAAATATTGGGAAATGTACTGATTATTGCCACTATTAATTATATAAATTATTAACTTAATTCAACAGAAATAATATTACCAAATAATATCAGGACTTATATCATGTCCGGTTGAATAATTAGACTTTGGTGGAAGGAAGGCAGGAGGCAGAAGGTTTTCTCAAGAGTGTCACCTTAATTTTATACACAAACGATGCTACCGGACATGAGATTATGCAAAATATCAAATTATACGCCATCTGTAGGGAGTGAAGGCCGTTAGGCTCTACTAGATATAGTGCTTGTGGTAATATCATATCCGGATAATTAGCGATAGAATTCTGTTCCGCGCTCTGCGTTAACGTAGTTGTGTACCAGCAAACAAAAAACTGTCTCTTTCTTCTGTTTTTTCTTCCCTCCTGACTCCTTTGCTAAAGATGTCTATTAGACATCTGGTAAAAATCAAAAATCAAATCAATTCTTATCCATAAATTATCAATTATTCCTCTCTGTTCCCTGTTCCCTGTTCCCTGTTCCCTCTTTCCTGAAAATATCTATTGCAATATTTGATGATAGTTAAAATTACGAAGTAGTTTAGTTGCTTGGTAACTATCCACTGGTTTTGAAAATAAATATCCTTGTCCTTTTTCACATTTAAGTCGCTTTAGTTGTTGCATTTGCTCTTGAGTTTCTATTCCTTCTGCAACGATGTCTAAGCCTAAATTATGAGCTAGTGCAGTAATGGCACTAACAATTTTTAACGACTGACCAGTAACATTCAGGTCTAATGGGCTAACAAAAGAGCGATCAATTTTCAAACTATTAATTGGGAATTGGTGTAGATAACTTAATGATGAATAACCTGTACCAAAGTCATCAATTGATAATTTAATATTTCGATTTTTCAATTGATTCAATACTGTGGTTGCTAAAATAACATTTTTCATAATCACTGTTTCAGTAATTTCAAGTTTTAAATAATTAGGTTTACAGTCTGTTGCTTGCAAAATTTCGTCAATTTCTTCTACTAAATTTGGTTGTAAAATTTGGTGACTAGAAAGATTAACACTCATGGTCAAATTGTAGTTAGGAAATTCACAAGTAGAATTAAACGCAGGACAATTAGTATGACATTTGCCA
>NZ_JAAHGK010000209.1:0-7625 GCF_010672505.1 Okeania sp. SIO2B9
TAAGGCCGCGACGGTGACTGGAATTTAGACGTGTGCTCTTTCCATCTAAACATTTTTATGTGAATATTTTAGGATTTTAAATTATTTACATAAAAATGTTTTGATTTTTCATAATTAGAGCAAATAATTGCAACGTGATTGAAGCTTTTGATTTTCATAGGGTAATTCTAATAATTGGCAATAGTAATTAACAAAAAGAATATCATAAACGAAGGCAGAAGGAACAATTGGTTGGGGAGTGATCGAGAGTCGTGGCAACTTTTTAGTATCCCCATCCACTTTTCTCTTATTCTTTCTTCCTTCTTCCTTCTTCCTTCTTTCTTCTTCCTTCTTTTTTAGCGATACTAAAATATTCGCGAGCAAGATGCTCGCACTATCAAATTTATCTTTTCCCTGATGGGTTTAATACCCCAACCTCACCCACGGTATCTAGAATTGGTTGGGTATCATTCGAGGGTTGTCAACTTTTTAGTATCTCCTCTTTCTTCCTTCTTCCTTCTTTCTTCTTCCTTCTTCCTTCTTCAATGCCTATGCTTTATTACAACTTTCACGACTGCACGTACCCCTAAGAATAACCTCATAACTTTCAGGATAAATTCCTGGTGGTAAACGATCCATTTGCAAATTACTAAAAGTTTCCCAGTCGATATCAATGATCGCGCCACACTTTTGACAGCAAAAATGATGATGAGGTTTAACGTTAGCGTCATAACGAGTTACTCCCTCTTCCAACAATACTTCCTTAACTAACCCTACTTCTCGTAACACTGTTAAGGCGCTATAAATAGTTGCCTTGGAAGAAATTGGTAACTCACGGTTGACTTCACTCAGTATCTCCTCTACTGTCGGATGGTCTGAACGAGATAAAAGATTAGCGTAAACTGCAAACCGCTGAGGAGTGATTCTCAGTCCTTTAGATTGCATTTCTTTCTTAATATTTGTTGCAGTATAGTTACTGTTCATTATTTAGGCTTATTAATAGATTTTATACCAACTTCAGATTATAACACATCTCAACAAATATTGGTTGTTAATTTAAAATTAATCTTTTCCTTGACATTTTATTAAATAAGAATTATTCTTAGATATAACAGAGTAAAAGAAAGAATTCAGGAGAACATCATGGACTTGTCCAACTCTAACACCGCCAAAAACTTGTCTGATGCTTTTGGAGGAGAATCAATGGCTAACCGTAAATACCTTTTCTTTGCCGAAGTAACCAAGAAATTGGGCATGGAAGATTTAGCCAAACTTTTCCGGGAAACAGCTAACCAAGAAACTCAACACGCCTTTTCCCACTTTCGCCTACTTCACCCAGAGTTAGTGGTAGACGACCCATCTACTTTGACTGAAGAGCAGAAAAAAGCGATCGCTTCTCGTTGTCTAGAGTTAGCAATTGAAGGAGAGACTTATGAATATACAACTATGTACCCAGAATTTGCCGAACAAGCACGGGTAGATCGTGATAGTGCAGCAGCAGCAGAATTTAAGGAGCAAGAAGAAGAGTCTCGGGAACACGCTTCGATGTTTCGCCAAGCAACTCATAAGTTTGGTTTATTGACTAGCATTGAGCATCATCACGCGGATCAATATACAGAAGCTCTCGAAGGTTTGAATGGTGTTGCACCGAAACAAAAAGCTGCTGGAAAGGAAGCTGCAACCCGTAAATGGATCTGTCGGGTGTGTTCGATGATTTACGATCCAGTTGTTGGCGACTCTGACTCTGGTATTGCTCCTGGTACAGCATTTGAAGATATTCCTGAAGATTGGTCTTGCCCTATTTGTGGAGCGCAGAAGAAATCTTTTGTTCCTTATGAAGAAGCGGTTGCAGCTTAAGTATTTTTTTTGTTGAAGGAAGAGGGAAGAAGGAAGAGGGAAGAGGGAAAAATTGCTTTGTCTGAGTTTTAAGCTTTTTATCTGTCCTAACTTTTCCTTCGACTTCTATATATCAAATCTGACTGATAACTTACTATAAAATCACTGCCATAGGAAAGTAATCTCCAATAGTTTTTGGGGTTGCTTTTCTACATTAGATTTTGCATGATTTTAATTTGTGGTGGAAAAGATAATTTCTGCTGCTTTTGGTAATTTAATGGGTGATGAAATACAGCACTTTGCGACTCTATGAAGTACACCCATCGCGGGCAAGATGCCCGCACTACAAGATTTTCACCATTTACCTCGTACATCATTTGACTGAAATATGCTGTAATTGGTTGGATAGAGATAATATCTTAATTATTCTGAGTTTCACCTTAGTTATCGTTATCAACATTACTATCTGCAAGTTGTTGTTCATATTTGTCATACCAATGTTCAATAACTAGCAAAGATGAATGGATTAACATATCCCAATTATTATCGTTGAATTTAATTTGCTTTATAGCAGGTCTAAAATGCACAATCGAATTACGAATTTTATAGACAAAATTTCCAAGATTTCCCTCTTCTACATTGTTAATATTAGCTTTTACTTGACGAAGTATCTGACGTGCTGAATTGGGAGAATCTTTAATCAGTTTATTTAGTGCTTCATTTTCTTTTGGTTTCCAACCGATATAAGATTCAATATTATCGGCAAAGTTTAATAGGGAATCTTGAATATTTAATTTTGTGTGCAGGTCTTCTAGTTCTGATATGGGAAATAATCTTTCGATACATCTATAGATATCGAGAAATGAATATTTCCAATAAACAGAAACTAAGCTGAGTAGTAAGTTTTCATAAGGTATATTTTTTGAACCTTCAATAAATAGCTTTTCAAATTCATTCAGAGTATTTGATGAAAAATTTAATGAAACCAGTTGACTATTTTTAGCATAAAAACCAGAAATTCTAATCAAAGTTATATCATCTAAATTCAAAAAAGGAGAATTTTCTGGGATTTTATAAACAAAAATTGGTTCAAATAAGTCTCTGACTGTAGAAAAATCATATCCGATTCTTTCTTTTTGAGATGGATAAAAAATTTTATCTGCAATATCATAGGGACTAGCTTTTCGAGCCACTGATATTTTTAATTCAAACAATAAAGCTGTAACTATGCCTGCATTCAATTCTATAAACTGGATGACTTCTTGATTATTTTCTAAATATTCTTGGGAACCAATGGCTACAAAATAATCATTACCACCATATTGAAAAGACGCTGTTGCAAAGTTGGGTAAAATCTGATATTTTTGGTTAATTATTTTTAATTTTTTTAACCATTCTTTTTCTTCATCATCAGTCTCAATATAACGTTTTTTTTGCTCATCTATAACGATGTCTATATTACTTACTTCAAAAAAATCAGCTAATTTATTGAAGATATATTCATTAGCTTCGATCATATTTCTAGACATCTTGGTATCAGTAAGCTCTCCAACATGGTGTCATTGTTTTAACGTCGAAATCTTCTTCTATTAAGACCTTAAAAGCTTCTAAGAAAAACGCTCTTTCAAAGTTAGTAGATTTACCCGTTTTTTTACTAATCAGTTCGTTAAGTGTTGGAAAATCTAAAAAATCACCTATTTCGCTATGTTTCATTTCTTTGACTTTTTCAAACAGTTTATTTGCATTATTTTTAATTTCACTCCATCTTTTATTTTGTTTTTCTAAACAATAATCATTACCAGGTCTACCTTGTACATATAAAGCGATAGAAGTTACAAAACCAATACAAGCTGGATGACTACGAAATAAGTCTTTACCTTTTTTGAAATACCCTTCTTTAGTTGTATCCTCATACGCAGATAGAGCTGAGTCAAAGTCAGCTAGACATCCTATTACTTCATAAAATATATTCGTAAAATTAGGATTAGCTACTGATTCTATAAAGTCTTGTCTCGTAAATTCATCAGCTAATTTCTCTTGTAGGTCAACTTTTTCCTTTCTAGCACCGAAAACTAAAAATAGTTCAATGACTTTATCTGCTTGATACTGACAAGAATTTTTACGTTTCTTTTGATCGTCAACTTTGATGATGTCTATATCTGGAAATTTGGCTTTTAGTTCCTTCAAATTTGCTTGAAAAACAGTTTCAATTTGTCTTCTCAAATTCCAAGGAATTTGTCCTGTATTTAATACTAACATCCGATATATTAAACTATTTACTTGCGATGCTATCCAGAATTCTATCCGAACTTTATTAACACTAATATTAGTATCTTTTTGCGCATCATATAAGGCAGTTGTTCTTTGCATTCCATCAATGATAGATATGCTATTTTCAGAATTATCGTTGATTAAATTTAATAATTTATCTTTATCTAATTTATTAATATTAGATAATTTTTCTGCTGAAGTAATTACTCCTAGAACTATTGGTGGTAGTATAGCTCCTTTTTCCAAGTCTTCAATCATTCTTTTGCGAATCCTGATAGCTGTTCTTGTTTTTAAAGTATCTCTTTGTCCTTCTAAACCTCCTCTATCATTAAAAACTTTTTCTACCATTTCTAAATATTCTGCTACTCTCAACTGAATCATTACAGAATAACAGTTAACTCTTTCATCTTTAAGAATGTCTATATTTGTTGTCATTTATCTTACCTTTTATGCTATATATTTGTAATTCAATTATCAACTTTAATTTAGTCATTAAATCAGCATAGCATATATTGATTTAATCCTACATAAATAATAATGGCTTAACAGCAAAATCTCCTAAAGTCACAGTAAAATTATCCTGCTGTTTTGTCGCTGCAAAATTCACCACAACTTCACAAGCAACAGCAATAGTTAACATTACTAAATTTCTCGCTAATGGATAATCACAAATATCATCATTTACTGGAGAAGGTACTCGATAATTTTCATTCCAAATTATCTCTGAATATTCAGAAGCTAACCCTACATGAAGACAATAAATATTAGCATTGGCACAATAATTTTTCACAGCACTCCGACTAATACTATTATCAAAAGTATCAATCACTAACTCACTTTTTCCTAATAGTTTACCTGCATTTTCTTCAGTTAATTTTTGAATTTGACCATCAATTTTTACTCCTAAAGCACGATAGAGACTATTAGTCAAAATTTTAACCTTAAAAGCTCCCACATCAGAACGATAATAAGGTTGAGTAGATAAGTTACGCTCCTCAATGCGATCGCAATCTATAACCCGTAATTTACTAAACCCAGAACGAGCTAAATTTTCAGTAATATTTGCTCCTAAAGCACCTGCACCACAAATAGTTATTGACAAATTTTTTAGCTTTGTCATAACTTCTGAACTGCGGTAAATTTGTTCGTGAAAAAACATAGTTTGGAAGGAAGAAGGAAGAGGGAAGAAGGAAGAAGGAAGAAATACTAAAGTTGGAAGTAGGAAGTAAGAAGTAAGAAGGAAGGAAAGGGGAAGTTAGAAGGGGTAAAGTTGGAAGTTAAAAGTTATCAATGTTTTGAAGGAAGAAGGAAGAGGGAAGAAGGAAGAAGGACTAAAGTTGGAAATAAGAAGTAAGAAGGAAGGAAAGAATAAGTAGGAAGGACTAAAGTTGAAAATTAAAAGTTATCAACTCGAAGGAAGAAGGGATATAATTTATCAGGAAGAAGTAAGAAGGGGTAAAGATTGCTTGGAGTTTATAGACTTGGAGTAGCTTTTTGGAGACTATCCCTATCTACTTTTTCCTTCTTACTTCCTTCTTCCTTCTTCCTTCTTCCTTCTTACTTATTAATTGGAGTTTGTAGACATGGAGCAGCTTGTAGGAGACTATCCCTATCTACTTTTTCTTTCTTACTTCTTCCTTCTTCATTCTTCCTTCTTACTGATTAAAGGTATTTTAAATTATGGGTAGTCATCGAGAACAATATATATGGAAAAGAGGTGTTAAAATGGCTATTAATTGTTATCAAATAACTCAACATTTTCCCACTTCTGAACTTTACGGTTTAACGAGTCAAATTAGTCGTAGTTGTGTTTCAGTTCCCTCAAATATTGCTGAAGGATATGGCAGAATAAGTAAAGTTGAATATATACGTTTTCTCAGAATTGCTCTAGGTTCTCTCAGAGAGTTAGATACCCAATTAATTATTGCTAAAGCAGTAAATTTAGCTAAACCAGAATTATTTAATTCTATCATTCAAGAAGTTGATGAACTACAACGTCTCATTATAGCCACTATTCGTAAATTAGAAGCATAATTTTCCTCCTTCTTACTTCCTTCTTCCTACTTTCTTGCAACTTCAGTCTTTCCTTCTTCCTGATTCCGTCTTTCCTCCTTCCTTCCTTCTTCCTTCTTCCCTCTTCCTTCTTCCTTCTTTAACAACACCCACTAAAGACTGTAAATCAAAATGTCGATCGCCCCCACTCAGACAAATACCAGCACTCACCACAGTCAAATCATTTTTCTCAATAGCAGAACTATGACGTTCCCCATCCCTTGTCACCCATTCTACTTGCCAATAAGTAGAGCGATCGCGAAAATCCTGCAATTCACCTCCTCCCATTTCTAACGCTTCACGCAGTTGTTTTTCATCCCTTTGTTGTTGCATTTGTTTCATAAACTCTTCTTTTTGTCGCGCTACTAAGTCATAAACTGTTTTCATTTCTGGTGTTATCCCCTTAAACCTGACTTCTTTGAGTGGCGTAATATTTTTGAACGCTTCCCGTAACTGTTCCGCAACAAAAGGATCGGCACGGCGATCGATATCTTCAAACCACCAGGAACTACCATCAAATCTAGCAATTATTGACTCAAACATAGCTCCTTCTGTTACTATATGAACTGCTATAGGTTTAGCAAAACCAAAACGTTGTTTAGCATCAGATTCATTAGTTGGATATGCTAGCCATTTTTGCCCTTTTAATTGACAAGCAAGGAATAATCTAAGAGGTTTTAAAAGTTGGAAATATTCCTCTAATTGAGGCAAATTTGGTTCTTCTACAAATTTTGCTATTTTGTCATTAATTGGTTGAAAAATTCCCCAACCTTCAATTTTTTTAGGTTGAGTTTGAAAGGTATAAACCATTCCTGCTACTTTTGTTTTGACTCGCCCATTTCTTATACAAGGTGCTAGAAATTGAATATTATTTAATTGTGCTTCTTGAGCAGCTAATTTGTTTAATAAATTTCAAATATCTGTCATAGTTTTTGATTTATTGAAGAAGGAAGAAGGAAGAGGGAAAAAGGAAGAAAGAAGAAGGAATAAGTAATATCATGTCTGTTGGTATCGTTTGTGTAAAAGTTAGCGTGGATATCTACAGGAAATTTAAGTTTTTTTCTTGCTCTTAAGCCTTCCTGCCTGTTGCCTGTTGCCTACCTTTGCTATACAATACCGATGCTACCGGACATGATATAATAATGAGTAAATTTGGAAGTTAAAATTTATTAACTGGAAGGAAGATAGTAATATTTAATTTCTGGAGATTTCTATTAGACATCTTCAATTATAAAAAATCAAATCAATTATCGCACAGAAATTATCAATTATTTCCCCCTACTCCCTACTCCCTTTTCCCTCTTTTCTGGAGATGTCTATTTAGCAACAAAGAAATAGTTTGGTATCAAGAATTTTAAGTTTTAACTTCTTAATATTAAATTCCTTTGCTTTGTGAGTAATATCATTTCTAGCATCATTAGAGGCAAACGGCCGTTTACCCCTACAATGTTGACTGTTATTTTTTAATTCAGTATTGAAATTAAAAA
>NZ_JAAHGK010000021.1:0-20026 GCF_010672505.1 Okeania sp. SIO2B9
CATTTTCTTTGTGGGTTTAATACCCCACCGTCTACACGGTGTTCAAAATTACTTGGGGTTAGAATCCCCATGTAATTTTCCTCCTGTCTCCTGTCTCCTGTCTCCTGTCTCCTGTCTCCTGTCTCCTTCTTCAACAATTATTTCTCCCTGTTGCCTGTTGCCTGTTGCCTGTTGCCTCTTTTCTAGAGATGTCTATTGTAGACCAATGAGATAGAGGCGGAGTTTCAATCAACGCTTTGCTCATTAAATCGTGAATTTTGCCATTAGTCGCTAAAATTTTACCCGAACTCATATCAAAAGGACTACCATTATAAGCTGTAACTTTACCCCCTGCTTCTTGCAACACCACTATACCTGCAGCAATATCCCAAGGAGACAAACCTCTTTCCCAGTAACCATCTGCACGACCACAAGCAATAGAACATAGATCCATAGAAGCACAACCAGAACGTCGTACACCTTGAGCTAGATAACATATTTGACAAAATTCTTTGTAGTTATTATCAGTAGTCTCCCGTCGGTCGTAAGCAAAACCCGTTATCGTCAAACTTCTTTCTAACGTAGTAGTCTGAGACACACTAACTGGTTTGCGGTTACAAGTTGCCCCCAAACCTTTAGCTGCACGAAAAAGTTCATCTAAAATCGGATTAAATACCACCCCCACCTGTGGTACCCCATCAATTAATAATCCTACCGAGGATGCTGAAAAAGGATATTGGTGAGCAAAATTAGTAGTACCATCCAAAGGGTCTATTGCCCATAGATATCTACTTGTTGTATCTCCCAACTCTCCCGACTCTTCAGCTAGAATGCCATGGTTTGGCAAATGTCGCTGTAAAACCTTGATGATCGCCTTTTCAGCAGCTTTGTCAGCTTCAGTTACCAAATTTACTGGACTGCCCTTTTCTTGAATATCTTGAAGATTGCCCCAATAAGACATCAACTCTGCACCACCAGCAAGAGCAGCTTCAGTGGCAATATCTAAGAAAACTTGTAATTGTTCTGCACTCATAAAAATAATTAACTTACATAATTAACAGGAAACCCCACCTTGATTAGCGAAATATTTTTGGAGGGTTGCTAACTCATCTCCATAACAACAATAACTTCTGACTTTTGACTTTTGACTTTATTAATTCTACTGTTTAAGATTTTCACGACGAAATTGTGCTGGAGTTTGACGCATTGGACGTTCTGGATTCCAGATACCTCGCCCCATCAGTCTAGCTTTTTCTTGGGCATTAGCAAGACGTTCTGTATACTTATTGTTAGGAAAATATGGCTCTGCCAAGGCCAAACCTTCTTCTGCCATATATTCATTAATTAATTTCCCATTCAGCCAAATATAAGCTAGTTGGCGATCAAATTTATCTTTTTTCTGGACATCAAACTCTAATAAAACTTCTTGCCCCAAGGTTAACTTTTCTAGTTGGGTTCTAGCTTCTTGTCCCCAAGGTTTTTGTCTGACATCTGGTGCCTGAATACCAATCAAGCGAATGGGTTCTAGTATAGGTACAGCAGCAGAACGGTCAGTTATCTCGATGGTTTGTCCACTAACAACCCTTTCTACTCTGATTATTTTGCCCGAGGGGGGATTTGAGTTTTGGCAGCCAGCGAAAAGTATCCAGGCTATAACTAGAAAAATGATTCTAATCTTCATCCAATGGCAATCCCGCTCTTACCTTTCCTTTGCCAAAATAGCGGCCAAATTGGAGTTCGTATACTTCATCTTCATCTTGTGTCTCTACAAGTAGGTCAGAACGAGCATAGCTGACACACAGAAGAGCATAACCCTGTTTTTGAAGTTCTAATGATAGTCCCATTGCTTCTGGTTGATAGAGTTGGCCAGATATAACTCTCACTGCACAAGTAGTACAAGCACCATTACGACAGGAGAATGGTAAATCTACTCCTTGGTTTTCAGCACTGTGGAGGATGTAGCGGTCTTCAGGAACCTGGACTGTATGATATGTATCTTTTTGGCGATCGTGTATGCGAATTTGGTGATTACGGGCCATAATAATTTGAGACTATAATTTATAGTTATTGCTGGCGATTTAGAAATTAAGTTTTAATTAATAAACTAAAACATGATTTAATATTTATCTTATGTTATTTAGGCCCAATATCCAATATAAAATTTTTTTGCCAGAAAGACTTGCAAAATTTAGAATAATTCTGCTACAATAGTATAATTGTGAGCAAATATAAAATTTAATACTTTTGCTTTTTGGAGAGGTGGCCGAGTGGTTTAAGGCGCAGCACTGGAAATGCTGTTATGGGGTGACTTATACGGGGGTTCGAATCCCCCCCTCTCCGTTCTATAAATTAACTTTCAGCAATTTCCTAAAAATCTTGCCCTGGTTTAATGGTTGAAATAAGTCGATTTAGCCTATCTTTTATATCCAGCAATAGGTTTCAGCAATTGATCAAACGTGAGGTACACGCAATACACGAAAACCAATAAGGTCAAGCGTGACACTGGGAAGATAGTAGCTGCGGTACGCAGAGCGACACCTCCTCGGAAGGTCGTACCAGGAGCCACCACGAAGGACTTTTGTAGTATTTTGATTACCTGATAGCCATGCACGACCATCATTGGGTGCGTCCTGATAATTATCCTGCCAATAATCTTCACACCATTCAAAAACATTGCCGTGCATATCGTATAAGCCAAAGAGATTAGCAACTTTGAAGTAACCCACTGGAGTGGTTTGTTCTCTATGTTCTCCCTTTGGACCTCTGCCATAGGAACCACTGTCAGTATTTTGATTAATCTCTCTATCTATTCCACAGTAGTTAGCTAAATTTGTAGTAATGGTTTCTCCAAAATGAAAAGGTGTAGTCGTTCTTGCACGACAAGCATATTCCCATTCTGCTTCACTGGGTAGGCGATATTCTCTCCCTGTGTTCTGGCTTAACCTAGCACAAAACTCTTTAGCGTCTAGCCATGAAACTTTCTCAACTGGGCGACTCCAACGCTTATAGTTTTCATAGTCATCTTTAAATCTTGAAGGGTCAGAATCAAGGTCACGTTCAATCTTTTCAGTAGTTTCAACAACCGTTTTCCACTGACCCTGAGTAATAGGATAACGTCCCATGTAAAATTCCGGCACTGTAACTTCATGTTGGGGGCTTTCCCTACTCCATCGCTCTAATTCATCTTCAGGGGAACCCATAAGGAACTTGCCTTCTGGAATCTTCACCATAGCCAGCTCAACATTATTGCCCAGGTCTTCGATATAGTATTCAGCCTGTTGCCTCTTCTTACGAATAGTTATCCTTACCATTAATTTGAATTATATCATGTCCAGTTGAATAATTATAATCAGGGCTAGTAGTATTGCTCTAGCCCTATCTATTTTAGAACCTATCCTACTATTGTTTGTTGAAACCCTTACATTGAGCTAATCGAAAAACCGTGAAATCCTTTAACTATAATTACTCCCTAATCTTACTACTCCAATCCCCCCCTTTTTAAGGGCTTTTAAGTCCCCCCCTTTTTAAGGGGGGTTAGGGGGGATCTAAAAGCCAGGTAACTCAAACAAACCAACTACAAACACCTACCATGCCAAAACTTAACGACTCCAACTTCCACCTCCCCTACAACCGCCAACTCGTCCCCATCGCCAAACAACTCCGTAAAAACCCCACTCCGGCAGAAAAAAAACTATGGCAAGATTTCCTCAGAACTTTTCCCCTGCGCGTGTTGAGACAGCGACCTATTAATAACTTTATTGTTGATTTCTATTGTGCTGCTCTTGGGTTAGTAATTGAAGTTGATGGGGATAGCCACTTTACGGAAGAGGGAAAAGCTTATGATGCTGAGAGGACTTCTGTTTTGGAGGGTTATGGGTTGCGGGTGGTTAGGTTTACTAATGTTGATGTTTTGCAAGAATTTGAGGGGGTTTGTTGGCAGTTGGAGGGTTTGATTGATGAGCTGAGAGATTGATTCCTCATAACACTCCTTGCGATCCCCCCTAACCCCCCTTGAAAAGGGGGGGACCGGAATGTGTCGGGATTTTGGTCAGGAGCAATAGTGCTAGCGCCGCTACAAGATCGCGCAGGGTTGCAGATATAACATCGCTCTTTTAATCAACAACTGATAACTCTTAAGACAACTTACTCTTGTTCCCCCCTTTCTAAGGGAGACAACTTACTCTTGTCCCCCCCTTTTCAAGGGGGGAACCGGAATGCGTCCGGATTTTGGTCAGGAGCAGAACCCGCAGGGTTGCAGATATAGCATCACTCTTTTAATAGACAACTGATAACTGTTAAGGCAACTTACTTTTTTCCCCCTTTCTAAGGCGGATTTGGTATTACTCTTGTCCCCCCTTAGAAAGGGGGGTTAGGGGGGATCGACACAGGCTTTGAGAAACCCACAACAAATCCCAACTCAACCACTCCCACTACTACCTCTCAATCGATCACTCCCCTACTTCAAATTTCCGATCAACAGCAGGGATTTTTTTCTGTTGACTTTACCTTGGGCTTCGATCCCCCCTAACCCTGAAAAGAGGGAGACCATAGTTTGGGAAAGAGCGATCGCTCTTTTCTCTGGCCAAAGACAGGACTCAAGAGGGTGAAAGAGGGGCTATTCAAGAGACACGCAATACACGAAAACCAATATAGTAGCTTGAGACAGCGGGAGAATGGAAGTGGCGGGACGTAGAGCAACACCACAAAGGCTTGAAGCGCCAGCAGCCGCCACGAAGGAGTTTTGTAGTTCTTTGATTACCCGATCGCCATGCACTACCATCATTGGGTGCCCCCTTATAATTCTCATGCCAATCATCTTCGCACCATTCATAAACATTACCGTGCATATCGTATAAGCCAAAAGCATTGGCCACTTCAAAACTACCTACAGGAGTTGTTTCTTGTCTATACTTACCTTTTGCCCCTTGACCATAACTGTAATTGCCGTCATAATTTGCTAAACCTGTAGTAATGGTTTCTCCAAAATGAAAAGGCGTAGTTGTTCCCCCACGACAAGCATATTCCCATTCAGCTTCACTGGGAAGCCGATAGTTTCTCCCCGTATATTTGGACAGTCTGGCACAAAATTCTACTGCATCGTACCAAGACACTGTTTCCACAGGTCGATTATTTCCTTTAAAATATGAGGGGTTAGAGTCAAGGTCACGTTCAATTTTCGGCACATTATTAACAATGGCTTTCCATTGAGCTTGAGTAATGGGATAGCGACCCATGAGAAAAGCTGAAACATTCACTTCATGTTGAGGACTTGCAAATGTAGCGCGTCGGAATTCATTTGAACCCATGATAAACTTTCCTGCGGGAATTTCCACCAGTTCAAGTTTAATTCCATCGCCCAAGTTTTCAACAATACCAGTAACTCGTCGGCGTTGTTTTTTGATTACCCATCTATTTCCCAATAATTTCAACCATCCTGAACGTCTTTTTTCCAACGTTGCCACATCAAACTCAAACGTTACAGTTTTCTCAACCTCAATCAAGGCAACGTCAAAGGTATCAATTTCAATTTGAGGTTCTGGTGTCACTTCTCCAGTTTCCCCCATTGTTGAACCTGAAACACCGGAAATATTCTGGGCAACTTCACGGGCAAATTCGGCATATTCTCCCCCTAGATTTTCCAATACTTCAACAGCAACTTGGGCAAAAGGTAAAACTTTCTCCCGGTCTTCCTCCTCATATTGAGGCAATAACGCCAACAACGCCCGAAAACTACGAATAGGTCGGTCAATTTTTTCAGCTATGTAACGAGAAATAGCATCCAGAACGGCTGTAGTTTCATTGCGTCCCATTGCCTGATTCAACTCTTGCCGGACACCGGGAAAAAATTCATAGATTTGTTCTTGACCATTAGAGTCAGTTGCAGCAAGCAAACCTCCCATATAAACTTCTGCCACATGAACTGGGTTAGCTTCTGGTAATAGATTTTTGCGAATCAAGTTAACCACAGATAAATTTACGGGAGCTGCTGCCATCATTCCTGCCAGTCGTTGAGCAGTAATAGAAGTTGTTGCCAGAAATTGCCTCACCCTAGTTGTGGTTGAAAGTTCCGTTATAGATTCGGGTTGCTCAGGTTGATCGTAATATTGTTCCTCGACAAATTTTAAATCAAATAAAAATGTAGGTACTCGTGCATTACTTGCTCCCGACACTACCCGACACCAACTTTTCAACAGTTCATGTTCCGGCAGAATAACTGGTAAAACCAAAGCATTTTTCCAGTCTATAGGTATCCAAGCGGGTAGATTTTCCAACATCAGACGGGGGTTAGCAACTCCTGGTGTAATAGTAGTACCAAATAATTTTCTTCCCGCTCCCAGTTGGGTACTATCCCAAAGATATTCGGGGAACAATTGTAGCACTGTAGTAGGGCTTTTCTCTGACCACACTTTTAACCATTTGTGAATGGTGGCATTTTGCCAAACCGCAGAGGTACAGTCACTCACGAAAATAACTACCCCCCGTTGGTTAGGATGAATCAATTCACGGTGACTATGTTCACGTTGCCTGGGTTTTCCACTGCTATCTCGCCGGACTAATTTTAATTTGCTATTTGAACTGAGCAAACTCCAGACTCGCACATTTCTAAATGCTCCTTGAGTTTCAAAGATTTGTTGTAGCTCATTAACAGTCTCTCTCCAAATAAAAGCCGAACTAGACTCTTCTACCACCAATTCTAAATCAAGCCAGCGTTCAGGTTCTGGTTTAGTCACAGGCAACCACACATCCTGCTCGGCAATTAAATTCACGGTTGCTTCTTCATCTAGTGCTTTTCCTGTGATAGAGGGAACTTTCCGCATCAGAGGGCGCAGCGCACGGCCTAATTCCAGTACATTCAGGAGAGCTGCTGCTGCTGGAGCTTGAAAAGATAAACCTTTGACTGGAGGTTGTTCGGGAGTTTGAAAACTTGATTCTTCAGTGATTACTGAAACAATGGGTTCTCTGTCAGTTACAGATTCTTGGGGTTCGCCTTCCTCAAATTTGATCGGCAGAAGTTGTTCGGGTTCTGGTTTTTGCTCCTGCTTTTGTTGAGTCTCTACCGTACCCATTTGTAAAGCTAACCAGATACTATCGGCAATATCTTCATTGCTGAGTTCCAGACGTTTTAACATTCCGGTTTGATCGAGTCGGTCTATCAAACGTTCAATGGTACGATGAAAACTAGAATCACTCATCCCTTAATCCTCATCGTCAACTCTTCCTAAATCTTGGAAAAGTTGCTGCACTAATTTATCCTCTGTAGCAGGAATGCGACCCTCTGTTACCATGAAAATTGCATTGAGTAACTGGTCAGTTGCCAGGGTTCCCTCCTCTCGTCGGTCAATAAAATCTTCAATCAGCTTTTGGATTTTTTCCTGTTCAGCAGTATCATTATTAAAATGAGCAGTAACAATTTTGGTCAATTCCTCTTTTGTGGGAGATTTCATCCTTAAGCGCAAACACCGCCGTAAAAAAGGTGCAGGAAAATCTCTCTCTCCGTTACTGGTCATTACCACAAAAGGGAAAGCGGTGCAAGTTATCCGCCCATTCTCAACCTCCGCCTCCATCTCAGAGGCTGTCTTTTCCTCAGTTGCGTCAGTGTAAGCAGTACGCACCGTTACCTTGTCTACCTCTTTCTTAATTCTCACCAATTCCGGAATTTCAAAAGACCCTTCTTCTAGAATAGCCAGTAGGTTGTTGGGTAGGTCAATGTCGCTTTTATCAATCTCATCTATCAGGAGAACGCGAGGATATTTTGAGGGCAGCAAACTTGTCCCTAAAGACCCAAGAGTTATATATTTTTCAATCTGTTGAATTTGTTCTCGACGTTGCTCTGGGGAAAGAGTTTGATTATTTTGGTTTTCCTGTTGTTTAGCTTCCTGCAACCGACCGATAGCATCATAACTGTATAGTCCCTCTTTCAAGGTAGTGCGGGTAGTAATTGGCCAGTAAAGCACTTCTCCCAGTTTCAGTTGTCGAGCTACAGCATAAGCGAGGGAAGATTTACCCGTTCCTGGTTTTCCCGTGATTAGTAGCGGTCGCCTCAAGTATAATGCAGCGTTAATCATTTTTACCTCATCAGGACGCACCTGAAAAGTTTCACCCCGTCGTTTCAGGCGACTTTCACCAGGTTTCCTCTTTTGACCAAAGGGTCGCCAACTGGGAGGCGGTGGCAAATTTTCGATGCCATCGTGAGGTTCTATGTTTTGTTTAAAAATTTCCCAATCACTCATTTTTAGTAGAAAAGATTATGGAACTTCAAAGTCTTCCTTTTTAAGGGGGATTTAGGGGGATCGTCAATGTACCTAATAACTGTGGGAATTGTTATAGTTTTGTTCAGAATAATTAACTGTAAATTTATTACTGATAACTGATAACTGATTAAGGCATCCTCAGTTGTTGAACAGGTGGTACAAGATTAGGGTCATCCCAGAGTAATGATAAGTGATTGCCAATATGCGTGTCAACCTCTGCTTCCCAAGCTTCATAACGTTTGGCTTTTATAGCTTCAGGTAACTTTGACCAACAGTTACAAGTTTGACATACACCTTTGAGCGCCTCGCAACAATCAAGATTTTCTGCTTCTGACCTCATCCACAGTGCCACAGGAATTCCGGCGTAGTAAAAGGCTTCCATAATTGATTCTCGTTTCTCTGCTTGCAGCATTTCTGTTAATCTTACTGCAAGCACGTTATTAGGATGAATTTGTTTGAAAAACCTCTTAACATTGCTAATGCCTGAAGGATGAAAAATATTAGCTGCTTGTTCGCCCTGTATGCTGGCTAGCGATCGCCACTTTTCCTCAAACTTACCTACATAAGGATTAGATTTTTGTGATAACTTAAGGCGTTCGGAAAACCTCACGGTTACTTCACATTCTGTCCCCAATAGATTTTGGTAATCCTCAGGTACATTCTCATCACTCAAATATTGATCTACTGGCTTGATATCTCGGTCAATTAACTTGTAAGGCAGAAACATTGAAATTTTTTTCAGGTTAGAATTACAACGGGACGGAACATCAGCCCAAAATAACTGTAGTAATTCAGTTAAATTTTTAGCTTTTTTTGACTCCGAGGTAGTTTTTTGACTAATTATAGTCCCTTTCTCATTGATCAGGATATCTTCTTCGTCAATTAAAGAATGACAACCTTGAGCATTTTCGGGCGTATAATTTCGTGCATCTTCAATTAGCCATGCCTTCACTAAAAACGTACTACTCTTTTCAATTGCCCCTACTAATAAACAAGTTTCTTGTTCTCCCACTTGAAATGGTTGCTGATTTTTGATCGCCTTCTCTTTTCTTAAAGCACCCATCAAATTTTGATGATTTTGCAAGTAACTTTCTAACCATTTTTCTAGTTCCTGGCAAAGTTTAGGAAGAGTTTCTAAATCCTGGAGATGCAGTAGTAAAAAACAAATAAATCTCTCCAGTAAAGAATAATTCTCCTTCATCCAGTTATCCAAATTTTGAATCATCTCCCTCAAAGATTCGGGAAACTCGTGTAGAGATTTCCCAGAACTCAGAGGAATAGAATTTTCTGGCAAAGATTGGTAGTAAGCATAACGTATCTCATCACTTAGAAAATAATTCTCGAGGATAGCGATCGCCTGTTGTATCCTGCCATCAACCTGACAAACATTGGCCAAATCCCCCACTTCCAGCAGCAAGTCCGTCGGGATCATAAAGGCTACCTTAGCTTCAGGACGTTCCTGGTCTGCTTTTACTGCCATACCGACAACACCCTGAAGTCTTTCGTCCCAGATAGCAGTTCCACTAAACCCTCCCTCCAAACGAAGTCCTGTCTCTGTAGTGCCCTCAAGTTGGATAAGACCTTGGCCTACTCGTTCTCTCAATTCTCCTTTAGCCCATTCCCCATCACTCCCTTCTTTTGGGAAACCTAATGCTCTAAACTTATTGTTCCAAAGACTTTGATTTCCGATTTTAATTAGGTTAATTGGTTTAGCACCTCGAGGAAGTAGACCGGGATTTACTACTTTTAATACTGCAATATCTTGTACATTTTCATCATTATTTCGAGGCTGCCAAAAAGCCACTTTTGTCTGAAGTTTTTGACCTATCTTACCTTTGGTAAAAATAGGAAAATTAACTTCAATAATTTGGTGAGGTATTTCTTTCTGCCTCATAATTTTTTTGGCAGTTTCTGAAGTAGAAGCTAAACAGTAAGCCACTACATGGGCACAAGTTAAAATATACTCAGTAGAAACCAAAAACCCAGAACCAGCGACACCACCTCCAAGCTTAAAAACCCGAACAACAGCTAATTCTAAACCCATAGAACCTTATCCAATAGAGAGCTTCCCTAGTCAGCTTTACTCACCGTGTTGTTCCATTTCAGAGTAATTTCATAGTTAACCTCTGCGCTTCCTGATGCAATAATAGCTCCCAGTTCGCCACTCATTTTTACCCCAAATTTAACCTCTACAGCATCCGCAGGTTTGTTTAAATCCTAGACCTTTTTAATAATTGCGTTGGCCACAGGCTTAATACTAGAAAAAGCCTTTCCTAGTGTTTGTTTAGCTTGTTGAGCGACCTCATCCCCAATTCCAATTAAATCTTTATCTTCATCGCTACCTACTGGTAGTTTTTCGTCCACTTCCATGTAGACAAAGGACTGTTCATCATCATCTAACTGAAATTTAACCAATCGTGCCACTATTTAGTCTCCTGTCAGTAAAGTTTATTTTATCATTTTCTTTGTGGGTTTAATACCCCACCGTCTACACGGTGTTCAAAATTACTTGGGGTTAGAATCCCCATGTAATTTTCCTCCTGTCTCCTGTCTCCTGTCTCCTGTCTCCTTCTTCAAATTATATATTCTTTTGCCAAAATTAGAGGAATCGGCAGCAAGTTTCACCGAGTCATGTGAGCAAAATGTTCCATTAACATTCGATGAATAAAAATGTAGCCACCACCTACTTTCTGAACAAATATTCTGTCTGTTTCCCTCTTCCGTCTTCAGGTTTCTCTAATCAAACAGTCTAAATTCTTCAAACACAACAGAAAAACCATCCCCATCAGGAGAAGCACACATTAAACCGACTTGCAACTCATTTGCCGTAGTCAAATAACCCAGTCTCAACAAACTATAACTCTCTCCATCCAGAGAATATTCTACTTCCAGCGTTTCTCCACTCCGCTTTAACCGCAACCAAATACTTTCGGGGTTTTCCGACAACCACACTACTGACCAGTCAGAATATTCTCTAGTCACCACAGCACTCGCTTGTTGCACGCCATTTACAAATTCAATGCCACATTTTACCCAAGTCTTTTCATCCAAACGCACCATTAAACCTGCTTGGTCGTATAATGCTTGATATTCACCAGTAATTTTGACTTGAGCGGTAAAGTCACCTGTAATATTCTGATAATAAAAATGACCGTTATCGCGAATAAAACCATAGTGAGTCACTCGCCAAAAATCTGTCTTTGCACCTGTGGTAACTTGAATTACTCCATTTTGGTCGCTCCAGACAGGGGGTTGGTTATACCATTGCATTACATTTGTTGGGGTTGGTGAATTTATTGGTGTTGGTGAGGAAATACTCAACATACCACCATTCATAATATCTTGATATGAAATTTGCCACCCTGACGCGGGTTGACCATTGAGTAAATATGGTTCTGGATGATTACCTTTTTGAATAACAAAATCTTTGCCATTATCCAAATGTATAGTTGCTTGAGAAAAATGTAGATATCCCAAATCAAACATTGGCGTACCCGGAGTCACCTGATATAAACCCAAAGCACTGAGAATATACCAAGCTGACATTTGTCCGCAGTCTTCATTGCCTATGATGCCATCTGGTGTAGCTTTGTACATTGTGGTAAGTATTTGTTTGACATAAGCACGAGTCAGATCGTTGCGATCAACAAAATTGAAAAGATAGCAGATGTGATGACTGGGTTCATTCCCGTGAGCATATTGTCCAATTAATCCTGTAATATCGGGTAGTTCATTTCCTTGACTACTATCCAGGGAAAATAGTTTTTCCAGTTGTGCTAAAAATGCTGACTTCCCACCCATGAGTTGAATTAAGTCGGGAATATTGTGAGGTACAAACCAGGTATATTGCCAGGAGTTACCCTCAATAAAAGGAGACTCCCATGCTGCTGCAAAGGGATCGAAATTATCCCAACTACTATCCCTACGTTTGGGGCGCATTAATTTTTGACTCGCGTCGAATACTTGACGGTATGCGAGGGAGCGTTTTTCATAACTTTCTGCCAGACTAATATTTCCAAAAATTCTGGCAAACTGAGCGATCGCCCAGTCATTATAGGCAAATTCTAGAGTCCGCGATACTGACCAATTAACATTAACGTCTGAGGGAACAAAACCATAATTACGATAGGCATTTAATTCTGGTTCTTCTCTATTCATAGTGTCGATCGCTGCTCCCAATGCCCACCAATTATCATAGTTCCTCAAACCTTTGGTAAAAGCATCTACAATAACACTAATAGCATGACGACCAACCATTGTTTTAACATCTTTTTCTCCTAGTTTCCACTTTGGTAGGGAACCCACTTGGTCGTAATGTATCAACATAGATTTGATATATTCATTGGTTTCTGAGGGTTCTAAAATAGTCATCAATGGGTGGAGAGCGCGAAATGTATCCCATAAAGAAAATAGGGTGTAGTTAGTAAAACCTCGGGCGGTATGAATGCGTCCATCTGCTCCCCGAAACCGTTTGTCTACATCCATATATATATGTGGAGCTTTGTAAGTATGGTAGAGAGCAGTGTAGAAAATGATTTTATCTGTTTCGTTTTTAGTGTCAATATCAATTTTTGCCAGTTTATCACGCCAGAGTTCTTTGCTGGAGTCAACTGTTTCGTAAAATTGCCAGGTGGGAATTTCTTTGGCGAGGTTTCTTTGCGCTCCATTAATGTCTACTGCGGAAATACCAATGCGTACTTTGAGATGAGAAATTTGCCCTAATTCCAAATATGATTGAATATGTTTGTTATTAGCACTTTTGAGTTGATTCAGATTTTTTCCATCGGTGGAAATATATATTTTTTGCAGTGGTTTATCTATTTTGATATAAAAATAAATTCGTTGTTCCGGCGACCAACTTTGACTGATGCGACTGCCAACAATGGTGTATTGGTCTAATACTTTGAGACTAGCAGAGAGAGTGTTTTCGTCTCGACGATGAACTAAGTCTATGAGCAGGTTAACTTTAGCATTTTCGGGAAAAGTGTAGTAGTGGAAACCACTCCGTTGTTTAGCTGTGAGTTCGACTTGTATTCCTGAGTTTAATTTGACTTTGTAGTAAGCAGGAGAAGCTGTTTCCGAATTTTTATCAAAGCGTTCCCGATAACCTGATTCTGGGTTTTCCAGAGTTCCCGGTTCGAGTATCATAGTACCAATTTTTGGCAAAATCAGAATATCCCCATAGTCTGCAATACCCGTACCGCTGAGGTGAGTGTGGGAAAAACCGAAAATACTGCGATCGCTATCATAATATCCGGAACTGGCATCCCACCCTTCTACTCTGGTATCGGGACCAAGTACAACAAAACCATTGGGAACGCTTGCCCCTGGGTGGGTGTGACCATGACCTCCCGTACCTATTAGGGGGTTGACATATTTGAGGTTGTTTGAAGTTGCTTTGTTTATATTGATCATAAGTTGGGGAAGGAAGTAGCAAGAAAAATAAAGTTATACCGTTTCTTATCTTAATAGTATTGCTACATAGTTGAGTCGATGAAACTGAGCAAAAATTCCTATTGCGACATCCGCAACAAAACCACAGACACTGAAAATTCCCCATGGAACTGAGTAAAAACTCCTATTGCGACATTCGCAACAAAACCATAGGCACTGAAAATTCCCCATGGAACTGAGTAAAAACTCCTATTTGTAATTCTACAGACATAATCGCCTCTGATCATATTTGTTAAAGTCCCGGTAATAAATCAATTTGCTATTATAACAACTATCTGAATTTTTAATCGACAGTTAAATTAATATCATCAAAACTTGGATAGCTTTTGTAGAATGCGTTAATGAAATGTAATATCATGTCCGGATGATTAATTATAATAAAAATGTTCAACTGAAGCTATCTTGAAGGAATATCCCATTCGGAGACATATATTTATAAGTATTTAACCAGGACATGATATAACTTGACCATTACTATACAGGATTACCTAACTTGCTACCACCTTTACAACAATGTTTGCATAATTTCGTCAATATTACGAGCATAAATTTGTTGAGCGTATTCCTGCCCATACTCTTCTGAAGTAAGGGGTAGTCTGGTTAGTGTTGCTTGTTGAACCAATTCCATCAGTGGACGACGCAAACGTTCATACTTACTAAACGCAGCTTCTATAGCAGCTATATCATCCCACTGATTTTGCTTACCAATTTCAGCCACCAATGTTGCCATGACAGCAGCATCTTCCAGTCCTTGGTTAGCACCTTGAGCCATAAATGGTGGCATTCCATGGGCAGCATCCCCCGCCAATACAACCCTCCCTATATTCCACTTTGGTTGCTCTGACCCAGAAACAGTGGCACGGTGAAGATAATACGGACGTGACAGAATCTGCTCTGGGGAGGATAAAGCCACCAACTGCTGAATCATTTCTGGAAAGTTAGCTTTTTTCAACTCTTTTAGGGCAATATTAATTAATTCTTTTCCTGACTTTCCTGCTAATAATTCTAAAGGTAAAGCTGCGTGGATTAGATATCCAAATTGACCTGGTTGACGGGAAAATAAGATCATTTCGGTGGTTTCGTTTATTATAGAATCTTTGGATATTTGGTCATTCATGATCGTTACTATTCGCGAATTCTGAAGAAACTGCTCCTGAATTTCCTGTGACAGTGTTTCTGGAATCTCATTCGCTCCCCCACTGCTAATAGCAGCAATACCTGAATATTCTGGTTTTCTATATGCACTATATGGAGTATCTTTGTAGATTACCTGACGCACCGTAGAATTAATCCCATCTGCTGCAATCAATAGTTTAGCCCGGATTGAGATAATTTCCGATTGTGGTAATGGGGAGGAACTTAGAGTGCTAGTTTGATCGTCTTGCTGTTTATTTTCCCAGTGAGAATAAGGGTTAGCTTCTACCCCCTGATTAGAAATAAAATCAGCTCGAACACATTTCAATTCTGGCTCGGCAACTACATTAACACAACGGTGATTAATTTTGAGGCGATCGCTTGGTAATCGCATTCTCAATTGAGTCTGTAAATTGTACCAAGAAATTGATACTCGACCTTCCCCGTACTTATCAAACCATTCATCATATTTCAGGACAAATGAACGGATTTTTTCCCCGTTGACATTTCGGGTTGTCCATTCTGGCGAAGGCTGATTCTTTTTGGATTCACTTTCCGGGTTAGGTTCTGGTGGGTTGTTGAATGTTTGACCAGTTTCTTTAATATTTTCGTAAGCTTGCCTATCAATATATTTAACTGCTTTTAAGCCATTTGGTAAAAGATCGACTCTCTGACCAACTTTACGGAAAGCTCGAGTTTGGTCGAGGACAATAATATTTTCGATCCCACGTTGGCGTAGACCGAGGGCAGTTGCTAATCCCACTGGTCCCGCACCAACGATTGCTACATCATAGTCAATTTTTGGACTGGAGTTTTCTGATTTCATAGATTGATGTGAATAATGACTAGAAAAAGTATACAACAATTGTAAGAGTCCCTTTATTCAAAAAAAAAGAGAGATTTTCCAAGGGAGGAACTACTCAAAAGTATTTTTGATAAAGTTGTTTTCTTGTGTAAATAGGACTTATATCATGTTCCGTTGAATACTTATACAGGACTTACTGAGGAGTCAGGAGTCAGAAGTCAGGAGGGAAGAAAGGAGGAAAGAAGAAAAGTCAAGATAATTTCAGTATTTCTTCGGTACTGTCAGTTCTTAAATTTTATTTATAACTGACCCGTCCGCAATTCGTAGCTCCCCTGGAGGAGGAACGTGATATTATACCAAGCGTGAAAAAAGAATGTTACGAATAATAAGCGTGATTAAAAGACTTTTTTGGAGATGTCCCTTTGACAAAAAAGATAATTTATATCATGTCCGGTAGCATCGGTATTGTATAGAAAAGGTAGGCAACAGGCAACAGATCATCTGGCAACAGGCAACAAACAGGAAGGTAATTGAGCAAGAAAAAAACTTAAATTTCCTGTAAATATCCACGCTAACTTTTACACAAACGATACCAACGGACATGATATTATGCCCGAAAAAAAGGTATTAAAGCCGTTCCCATACGACTCCTGACTCCTGAGAAATATCCTAGCTATTTCTAGCAAACATTTATCAATTTGGTATTACGCATGAAGTAGGAAAAACTAGGATTTGAGATTGCTTTCCGTTCCGGACTGCTGCGCAAACCCTATCGGTCGCTTCGGACGAAAATACATTGCAGGTGCGTAAGTCCTAGTAAATTGTCAACTAATATCATGTCCAGATAAGAGCGCGATCAAAAAACTTTCTCCTTCTCGTCTTCTTTTTTCCCTCCGGAATTGGTGAATCAAGGGATGAAACTTTTGGGAGAAGTTCAATAATGGATAATTGATAATTACCTCTCCCTAAAAGGAAGAGGATTGAATAAAAGGAAAATATTTTCTCTCTTGGTCGATTGGAGGACAGCGAGGAGACCCGTTCTTACAGACCCGCTCCGAAGATCGCCATCCCACCCTACGGGAAGCTGCGAAGAGAGAACTCCGTTCCGCTGTCGCGAACGACCGCTTGTTTCTCCTTTAAAGGAGAGGATTTTTACCTTAATTATTCGGTAAATCCAATTGAATGTTTTTACACTTCCTATGTTTCCCAGTCTAAAATTCATCCTGCACTCTATACAACGCTTTCCCTCCTCAATTATGACTCCTGACTCCTCTGTCATTTATTTATAACTGTTTAACCGGACATGGTACAAGTCATTACTCCATTTCTGTCGGTGGTATTTCTGTATTATTTCTCTGCCTCAACTTTCGATGCAAAGTTTTCACCCCTGATAATAGTAACCCAATCACTACAAATACGAGGAAAGCTGCGAACACTGGTACAGAAATCGCCAAAATTGACAACACCGAGGAACTTAATAACTCCATTGTGGAAACTCCAGGATTGGCAAATCCTCCGGTGAGAGTTGTAGATGCTAATCTGGTCACATCTGTTAAACCTTGCACTGTTCCCGCAGCACCCCCTCCCACGACCGCAGCGATCGTCCACTGTAGCATTGGACTCATGTCACTCACAAATGAACTTGTGATGATTGTACCTGCGATAACTGCTGTTGGAGTGGCGACAATATCTAGTAGTTCATCTACCCAAGGAATATAGTAAGCTGCAACTTCTAAAAATGCACCAACTCCGAAAGCTACTGTTGCTTGTGGGGTGCCCATCCAGGCAAAATCAGAAGATATTTGTAAATTTCCTGACTGTGCTGCAATACTCATTACTAAAGGAGGTACAAATATGCGAAAACCACAAGCTGCACTTAAACCTACACCTAGACAAATACCTAATAAAGTTTCCATAATTTTATTCCTAATTTTTCCTCATAAAAACTGTTAATTTTGCTGGTGGTTATTTAATAATTATTCATTACTTCAATATTTTTTCTGCTGATTGCAGATGTATAAATATATATTATCAAGATTGACAAATTATCTTTTAATGTTAATGTTGAAAACTATTTTTAAACTCAATATAAATACCGCACTGTTCAAGATGGTAAGGTACAGTTTTATAGCAGAAGGAAGAAGGCTTTAGTTATCTAGGAGAGAAAGAAAAATCTTGCGTTGTCTGAGTTTTAAGCTTTTGATATCTCAAATATAGTAATGGCGACTGCTATACATTAATCTTTATTTTCTCTTCCCTGTTGCCTATTATACCATTTTCCAACAAGAATGTTACGAATAATTTGAGTAATTAAAAGACTTTTTTGGAGATCCACTTTTGACTAAAAAGATAAGTTCCGACCTAAAAAATAATATCAAAGCCATTCATTCTGTACCTCACCAATCCGAAGGCTCCTCTACCTGACTCCTGACTCCCTTCCTGAGAGGGGTTAGGGGTGGGTTGACTCCTAAGAAATAGCCTAGCTATTTGTAGCAAATATTTATCAGACTGGTATTATCCCATAATTTTCATCTCATGCTGTATAAATAATCATCCTAATTGTTTCCTTTGCATATCAGTCAAGATGATAAAAATTTGACATAGCATTTTAAATATGATATTTAAATATAATTTTGATTGATCACCTAAAAACATCATAATATCAAGAATTTGAAAATAAAGATTGACATAAAAGAAGATATATGATATAAAGAAGTCTAAATTCATCAACCTCTTTGATGATAGTGATAGGTATGATTAAGCGCGATCGCTAATTATCTTAGATCGGTGTAAAGTTTTACTTGAATTGAATCTTGGAATAACTAGGGGAAAGTAAGCAATCATTCTCAAAAACCACAACTATCTATTCATAAAACACAAAAAAATGTTTATTATAAATTTACCAAGCTTGAAAAAAACAGACAGAATAACGCTTTTAATCGCAATATATTAAAGACTCAACATATTAACATAAATTAATTGTGGAGACAGATGATAATGATAGGGCATTCATTAGAAATAGACGATCTAAAAAAAATTAATAGCCCGAAAAAAATAGTAGCTTTGTTTAACAAACTTGGCTATAATTTACAACTGGGAAATTTAGAGATTGAACAGCTAGAATTACCAACTTCTTGCAGTGGATTTATTGATAATGTTTACAAAATTCATAGCGATGAAGAAGGTAGTTTAGAAATATTTTTGTTGGAGTTGCTACAAGCAGAATTTCAAACAAACCGTAAACTTCAAGAAAAAATAATAACTATTTCCCAAAATATCCCTAAAAGCAAAAAAAAAAATTACTCATTTGTACAAAAAACTATCATCAGTTAGTAATAGTTGCTCTTCAGACAATAGAAAATATAAGTATCACAATTAAATGGTGGTTAATTGACTGTAAAAATCCTACTTATTATGATACTTACTGGCTAGAAAATATAATCCGAAATGATTGGGAATCTACAGAAGAATTTACCAATAAAGAACCTGCTGAACGTAGCTACGACCAAGATTTAGAACCGCCAACCGCAACATTTACTGAAGATTCCATTCAACTTTATCACAAAGAAATTAATAAAATACCTCGCTTGCGTGCTGAGGAAGAAATTAATTTAGCTCATCAAATTGATGAATTATCAGCTTTAGAACAAATTCGTGAAAATTTAGAGAAACAACTCAAGCGATCGCCTAATGAAACAGAATGGGCGACAGCTGCAAAAATCAGTACATCAGAATTGCGCGATCGCCTCCAGCAAGGTAGACAGGCAAAAAATAAAATGGTCACAGCTAATCTGCGACTGGTGACATCAATTGCCAAACGATATCAAAACCGTGGATTAGACTTCCAAGATTTACTCCAAGAAGGTAGTTTAGGATTAATTCGTGCCACAGAAAAATTTGACCATACAAAAGGCTATAAATTTTCTACTTATGGTATTTGGTGGATTAGACAAGCTATTACTAGAGCTATTTGTGACTATTCTCGGATCATTCGCTTACCAGTTTATCTCTATGAAACCATTTCCCAAATTAAGAAAACAGTTAAACAGATGTCAATGGAACGTTGTCTGCTTACTGCTGAAGAAGTCGCTACACGCATGGAAATGACCACAGAGAAATTACGATTTATTGTAGAATGCGCTCAAGAAACGTTATCTTTAGAGATTCCTATAGGCAAAGGAGAAAATACCATCTATAAGGAAGTGATCGAATTTGATGGAGAAACACCAGCAAAATATGTCTTTGAAAATTGCCTACAAGAAGATGTAGAAACTGTTCTGGCGTATCAAATCCCCTATCAGCTTCAGCCCGATCCCCCACTGGCGATCGCTCCCGTCTTTACTAAAGATAATGCCCTGACCAGTGTCGCCAGTGCCGACGACAATACCTTACTGGCAACGGC
>NZ_JAAHGK010000210.1:0-7621 GCF_010672505.1 Okeania sp. SIO2B9
TCAAACCATTGTCTCCTGATTCTCAAAATGCTCTATGAAGAAAATCCTAAATTTTTATCGGAAGTTTTGAGTAAACTATTAGGTGAAGGTTTATCTGGAAAAGTTGGAGTCAAATTCACTCAACAAGTAAGAAGAAAACAAAGCACTCCTGATGGAGAAATTACTCAAGAACCTTTCTCTATTTTTATTGAAACTAAAAGGGGAAATAATTTTGATGAAGGACAATTATTACGTCATCTAGAAAGCCTCAAGCAAAAGCAAGGGGCAAAAGTTCTTATTGCTCTTGCTAACTATGAACAAGATGAACCTAATGATCCGGCTTTTTCCAATGTTAAAAAGATTGCTGAAGCAGATAAAATTTTATTTTTACCTATTAGTTTTGAATATTTTCTAGAGTCAATAAAAGTGGAAGGTTTATCAAAAAGTCTAGCCGATGCGATCGCCGACTTAGAAGAGTATTTTGATGAAGAAAATTTGTTACCTTCTTGGAAATATCGTCTAGATGTTGTGAATTGTGCTGGAACTTATGATGATGTTATTAACCATAATATATATGTTTGTACAGCAAAAGGTGGTCAGTATAGTCATCGTCGCAGTTTGTACTTTGGAGTCTATAGAAATAAACAAGTAGACCGGGTAGCTAAGATTGAAGCAGTTGTGGATATTGAGTCAGAAGATGAGTATTCTATTAAGTGGAAAAACGTTGATAAATCGGATGAAGAATTAGTTGAAATTGCTAGAAACCGTCGTAGCTATATTGATAATTCATGGTATCCAGCAAGAGTATTTTTATTAGCTGATTTACATCCGACTAATTTTCGCAAGACTACTCCTGGGGGTATGCAAAGCAGTAAAAGATACTTTTATATTGGTAGTGTGAATGATGTTACAGATTTAGCCGAAAAATTAAAGGATGAAACTTGGGAACAATATCAATAAAAATTCACTACTTTATATTACCTCTTTATTAGTAGTAGGGTATGTGAGCGGAACGAAGTGGAGTATAGTATTACCTAATTATTAATAA
Organism: Okeania sp. SIO2B9; assembly: GCF_010672505.1. Taxonomy (NCBI): domain Bacteria; kingdom Bacillati; phylum Cyanobacteriota; class Cyanophyceae; order Oscillatoriales; family Microcoleaceae; genus Okeania; species Okeania sp. SIO2B9. Next base: position 1,028 of record NZ_JAAHGK010000210.1, read on the forward strand.
TTAATAATTAAATAATTCAGGTTTAAAGCCTCCCCTTTTAAGGGGAAAAAAGCGGTTGAGGGATGGCGAGGTCTCCTCGCCATATCCAATCAACCAAGAGAAGAAATAATATCTCCTTATATTCAATCAAGAACGGTTTTAACCAGAGGTAATTATCAATTATCCATTATCCATTATCAATTAATGAAGCACCGTTGAGTTTTGCTCAGTTACCCTGTCGCTAACAGCACCCTACTAAATTAAGCAGCCAAAAGAGATTTTTTTTCTGCCAAAAACATATTTTGAGATTGATTTCCTTGGCCATAAACATAAGCAGTTTTAGTCATAGGGTGAAAATTTATCCATTCCCATTGTTGTTGCAAAGCTTTAAACAAATAATTTGTTCCTTGAATCATTGGCATAGGAAATTGTTCTAATTTTTTTGGAGATTCTAACAATTTTTTAGGTAGACGATATTTAAGTGAAAATTCTGCAATTAACGGTAAATTATCTGTTGTATTTAAATACCAGAAACTTAGATCGGTTTTCACAATATGTTTGTCTCCAAATTGTAAATTTGCTAGTTTCCTTACCACTTCAAAAGCATGAAAATTATTAACTAACTCAATTGAAGTTTGTTCGGGAATATCAAGAGCTTTTAAACCAGGAAATAATTTCGCAACTTGTTTAATATTTTCAAAGTTAGGTTGCCGATCTCTAGTTACAGATATTGACTGAGAAAATTTACTTTGAAATGGCGGAATTATATCTTCTTCAAACTTAGTCTTACCTGCTTTTGTTGCCGACAAATCCTGTGAAGCTGATAAATAGCGGTCTGACTCACGATGTTTGAGATTCACCTGATATTCTGGTTGATGATATTTTTTTTCTCGTCTAATTCTCAAGATAAAACCATGATGACGTAAATCAAAATTTGGTGTATCTAAGTAATAAATTTGTCTATATTTTTCTTCAGTTTGTTGGCTAATAACTTTTCCTTTAAACTGTTGTGTCAATGACTCAACTAAATTGCCAAATCTTTCTACAGTATGAGTACGGTCATAAAATTGATTAATATTGAGAATTAATTTGTATTCTCTGGAATTAATTGCTTGGTTGCAGTTCTTCATCACTAATTCTTTATTGCATCTGTGTACGAGTTATAACTACCTCAAACTTATTGATTCAAATTTTAAGTTTGAGGATATTTTTTACCAGATGCGACCCTGAGATAACTGATAGTTAATTTGTGAAATATATGGATTAATTTGAAGAAGGAGACAGGAGACAGGAGGCAGGAGACAGGAGGAAAATTACATGGGGATTCGCTCCCCCAAGTAATTTTGAACACCCCCGTTGACGGTGGGGTATTAAACCCACAAAGAAAATGATAATAACTATTCACATTATATATTAGGCAATAAATTTTACCTAATATATCCTGGCTATGCTACTATTGTTAAGTTACAATCAAATATTGATAAATTCCGGAATAATCTTATACCAATTTGATAAATGTTTGCTACAAATGACTAGCCTCTTTATTCGGTAGGGGAGCCGTCGGATTGGCGACGTACAGGACCCAGAATTAATGGCTTCAATACCAGGTTTTAGGTCATAAATTCTCTTTTTTTGTCAAAGGAACATCTCCTATAAAATATTTTAATCGCACTTATTTATTCGTAACATTTTTTTTGAGAAATGGTATTACATCATGTCTGGATAGTTAGTGATCAAAAAACTTTCTCTTTTTCCTACTCTTCTTTCTTCCCTCCTGACTCCTGAATCCTCCATCGTTTATTTATAAGTATTCAACCGGACATGATATTACTGCAAATTCATCAATCTTCCAGGAAATCAGTAATATATCAAAAATCAAAAATAAATATTCCCCACCCTTACAGAAATTAAGAATGGAGAATATTACAGTTTAACAAACAGTACAGTAATTGGTAGTCCTGCAGGCGTAATGGTATAGCAATGAGCGCTGGTATATTTACAAATTGCAGCAGGGGCCAAATAGCTAAAAGTCTTATATTATCGGCAATTTATTCCCCCTGTTGCCTCTCTTGGTGCGCATTCCCTCTCTTGGTCAGCATTCCCTTGCGACTGGCGTCGTCGCGGGGTCGCACCGCTGTTGCCTGTTGCCTGTTGCCTGTTGCCTGTGCACAGCGCTATAAATGGAGACAAGCAATACTCACAACCGGAGCAAGATACTCCCACTTGCTATACCCTGACCAAAAAATCACAACTTCGGTTCTTCCTTCTTCCTCCTTCCTTCTTCCTTCTTTTGATTAAACCAATTTAAGATTTGGATACTCAGCAACCATATCCTCAGAAGTCAAAGTATCGCCACTCGCTTGAGGTGTCCATAAAACTTCAACAGCTAATAACTGCTCGCTAGAAATAGTACCCATTTGACTTAAAGCACGTCTTACATCTTCTGTACTATTAATAACTGGCAACTGTAATTTACCTTGAGTACCAACAACAATAGTAACCACAATATATTCCCCTGGTGCTTCAGTTTCCTGAGTTACCAGTTCGCCATCAGTTTCACTAACAGGTAGAGAAGTTTGAAGGTTTTTATCAATTAATTGATTATTGTAATTAGAAAGAGTCTCCTCAGAAAACTTACTGCGTTCAGTCAGAGCATACTGATTAAACTTTGCTTCTGCCGAGTCTAGCTTTGCTTGTTCACTTTGGGCAGATCCATAAGCCCAATATTCAGGGTGACGCAATAAAGATAATGTAGCTTCTTGGAGAACTTGCGCTCTACCCGCAGCAGAACCAGTATCAGCATTTTCCGCTATTCTATCAAGGTCTGTTTGTAAACTACGACCTTCTGCCAATAAACCAACTTGTACGCTAGCAACAGAAACTGTAGGATTATTACTATAGCTGTCAAACTCATCTCCCTGAGTTGCTCTTCGGAAACTACTAACTAAGAAATTAGCGATCGCAATAAAAATCAAAATTGTAAACAGACTGCCAAACCCACCGAAACCAAAGAAAGGTAGTAAAAATGGAAAGCCAATACCACCCCCAGGATAGTAACCACCTCCAGGACTACGGGTAGGTGATGTATAGGTGCGACTGGGCATTCTAAATGACCCACCGCCAATGCGACCTCCACTCCGAGCGGCTAAAGCTGCATCAGCTTGACTGAAGACTAAAGTAAACACTAGTCCGATGACAAAGACAGATTTTACGATCTGTGAAAGCAATTTTTTATTCATAAATAATTGTTATTATTTCTATACTTCTTTCTTTAATGTATAGCTTTCTTTCTAGACTTTGCAATCAAAGCTTGGTGTTTAATTATTGGGATATCCGTACTTGAATCACAAAATATCAAAAATCAAAAATTATGTAGTCGAGGTTACAGTCTAGTGCGGCTACGCGGAAGTCATGCATTTAAAAGCGAGTGCTAATTGGCGTCTCCTACGGGGTGTATAAAGTGCGGAAGTAATTCCGCACACAGCCCCTCCAGAATGTAAGACGCACATCTGACAGTCAATCATTTTTGATTTGTAATTGTTCGCGCGATTTTGTAACTGGTCAGTTATTTCCGCCATCCTGCACTAGGTTATTTCAGTTATCAGTTAACAGTACCTCCTACTAAAGTAGGTAGGAGGCTTGAAATACTGAATTTTCTTTATTTTTTAGTCAAGTATATTTGTCTAAGTCTTAAAATATATAGCACTATAGTTTTTAGTTACTATAATCAGGTAGTCCTGTAGATCTAGTGATATTTATAATTAAATCCCTTTCACTGCCAGAAACAAAACTACAAAAATCACTACTTGTACACCACTACCTATAACCATATATAAATATAAATCCCCGTTTTTAGCCTATCAAATCTCACTTCTAACTTCTAACTTCTGACTTCAATCAACACCACCCCCCACAATAGTAACTATTTCCAACTTGTCCCCTGCTTGTATTTCAGTTTTGTCCCAAAATTGTCTATGTAAAATTTCACCATTATATTCCACAGCTACTAACCGAGGGTTTAACCCCAACTGTTCCAGAAAATTAGGTAAAAGTATATGAGGTAAACAAGTATGGGTTTCTCCGTTAACTTTGAGCGTAATTTGACTTGACATTCTAGTAATATTTAGATTTTTTCTGGTAATATATTATGAGAGCGTAGGGCTTGATAACGATTTAGTTGAGAAAGAAAATATTGAGTTACTAAAGTTGGTTGCTCTGCCTGCATAATTGCCCTAACTACAGATACACGCTCCGCACCAGAAGATAGAACTTCATCACAATTTTGCATATCAATTCCACCAATGGCAAACCAAGGAATAGTACAATTATTCACAGCATAACTAATGTATTCTAAACCTGCTGCTGGTTTATCTAACTTAGTAGGAGTTTCATATATTGGCCCTACTCCAATATAGTCCGCTTCTTCTTGAATAGCTCGCTTCATTTCTTGTGGGTTTGTAGTGGAACGACCTACAAGTTTCTGAGGGCCAAGCAGTTGTCTAGCAAGTTGAACTGGTATATCATCTTGTCCTAGATGAACTCCATCTGCATCCACAGCGATCGCCATGTCTACTCGGTCATTAACAATAAATAGAGCGCCGTAGCGATGGCAGAGTTGACAGAGTTTTTGAGCTTCTGTCAATCTTGTTATATCGTCTGCTGTTTTATTGCGGTATTGGACAAGAGTTAACCCTCCCTGAAGAGCTGCTTCTACTATATTGATTAATTTATCGTTGGGTGAGGTAACTAGATAAAGGTAGGAGTTTTGTAATTGCTGATATCTTCTATAGGCGAGAAGTCCACTTTCTATAGTATAAACTCGGTAACGCATTTGTTTACAAGCGGAACCCATTTGAGAATTATAAATTTTTCCGTATTCTTCTAAAACTCGTAGTGCTTCTTCTAAGCGACAGAAGTTAACTTGTAGCAGTTGTTGAACATCTGAACGTTCCTCTTCCTGTGGATGAGTCAATTCTGTACCTGGATCGCCAGGGGTATTTCGGGACATTCTTAATTCTGTACTATGCCAACTCCCAATCTCTTGACGTAGTTGTTTACATTCATTTGCCCAATGTATACTATTGAGGCCAAACCTGCACCATTCTTCTATAATTCTTAGACCTTCTCTCGCCCTATCTAGGTTGGCATCCAGAATTCGGCGAACCCCAGGCTGTACATTTTGACCCCAATTATACTTATCGTTCATAATAATTACCCTATAAATTTTAATCCTTAAATTGCCAACATAACTATAATCCTGCTCTCTCGAATATTGAAGGGCAGATTATGACAAATTTTCTCATTTGCCATTAATATAGATCGTTTTATAGTATAATATTGCCTGCAATACAGAAGTTAACTATTAATGTCTGAAATAGTTTAGCTATCAGGATTGCTACTGTAGGGTCAAGATCAAAATATTTAGTTAGGCCATATTTAGAAAAAATGTTGACTCTCAGGGTAGAAATTTTCGTTAAATTAAATTAATTGTTTATGTAATTAGCGGATAGCAATAATAGACAAATTTTAGCGATCGCTATGAGTAACTTCTTAATTTTCGGGGTTGAGTTAAAGTTTATGTTGCTAGTTAATCCTGATAGGGAATAGTGGATATATTTGAGGGCTATCCTAAGTTTCGGCTTTATTTAATTTCTCAGAAAATAACAATATTGTAGATTCTTGATCGTAATTGCGATCGCACAAGATAAATGTGCGACCGTTTTGAATAGCAACCCTGCCGTTAAATTTACAGACAACCCTAAAGTATAGACTCTACAGGATTAAACAGAATAAGCCACCCATCCAATTGTTTCAGTAGTGTGGGCATTACCTGAGAGTGATGCACCTTTTCCAATTAATTCATTCATTCGGATCTTAAACCCAGTAGTAGTAACCTCAGCAAGACGGACTCCTGGGGTCTCTGGTCCATTAAAGGTTTGAACCATAGGAATAACAATTACAGTTGTTCCTTCTGGAAATGGTGTAGGAAAGTTAACTTGTGTAAAACCACTAATGTCACCGCTTTGTGTAGCATTGTCTCCAGGGGAGTTTAAGTCAACAGAACCTGTTTGCATCATAGCCATGATTATTTATTTCCTTGATAATTTATGAAGTTAATTTTTCATTTCATATCTTATCAGCTCAAGAGGAAATTAATCACTTGACCAAATAGCTTCTATAAGGACATTTCTATATCTGAATCAGTCCAAGTCCAATTACCGGATAAGCAACTGGTCTGAATATGATGACTCCAGTAAGCACAGAGGAAGTCTAACATTTGGACTCGATGACATAATGCTACTCAGGATAATAAATCTCAAGTAATAGATATACTAATTGTGAATGAAGCATCGTTTAGTGGGAACAAAAAAACCATGAGAATACTCCACTACATTATTATGCAGGTAAGAGCTGATTTATAAAGTAAATATTAAGAGGCTGAATTTATTACAGGACAAAGGTTTTGCCGATTGTGGATCAGTAAACCATAAATTCCTGAGACCTAGATAGTATCATAGTTTCAGCTCAGTTTATAAATCAGCTCTAAAACCCAGGAAATAACTGCTTGACTTATTAATAAAGGAGCAGATGTTAATACTAAAAATAATTATGATG
>NZ_JAAHGK010000211.1:0-7607 GCF_010672505.1 Okeania sp. SIO2B9
TTCCTTTTGCATAGCCATCTCCAACATCGACAACTCAGGTAAATTTACAGGTAGCAAAAAAGCTGCAGAACTTGGTTCAACTACAATTTTTTGACCAACTCGCATAGCCAAGATTACCCGCAGTGCTATCAACTGTTCGGGAGATTGAGCCAAACGCTCCATATAAAAGCCAGATTCAGTATAAGTTAACTTTAGCATTCCCGGTGGTCTCTCCTTTTTTAATTGGAAGAGCTTCGGATGTTATTGAGTAATTACAGCAGTTTTCTAGTGCATGAGGTACAAAGTTTTATTGCTCTAGGCAACAAGCAACAGGCAACAGGCAACAGGGAATATAGGAATAAATAAATCTTATAACTGTACCTCACTACCCTCAAAAGTACTGTAATCTATAACTCAAAACTCAAAACTCTTTGCAGTTATTGAAATTAGTTTTGTTAGGAACATCTGGCGCAAATACCGTTTCACGGAAGTTAAAAGTCAAAAGTCAAAATACCGTTTCACGGAAGTCAAAAGTCAAAAGTCAAAAGTTAGATTTTATAGACTCCAAACTTTGCTGCCACAGTAATTTCAGGAAATTATTTCACTTATGTAATTTGAAACTATTTTTGACATCTTTAAAGTGAAAGTGAACTGATATAGGATATTATTTTGACTATTTTCTGCTCAAAATAACGACATCAAAATTTAGCTCTAGTTACTTCCTAGAACTAACGAAACTTATAGACAACTTTTTAGGTCTGCTTCAGTAAAAAAATAAGAGCTTCTAAACCTCGTGTTGTCGTTCGCGCCAGAACTGTTCAGCAAATGCAATAGTCGGATGTATTGGTGTTTTCGGTTGGTGTGATAATTTCATCCCTGCTTCAGCAGGAGTACGATTACCTTTCATTGCATTGCACCTTTCGCAAGCCGTAACTACATTATCCCAACTATGTTTACCACCCCTAGACCGAGGAATAACATGATCTAAGGTGAGACGTTTAGTAGCCCCGCAATATTGGCAACGATGATGATCCCTCTTTAACACTTCCCTGCGGTTGACTGGAGGAACTTTCCACACCCGTTCTTGGGAGGCCATCGTTAGGCGAATTTGTTCCGGCACATATAAGACCAAACTAGGAGAACGCACAGCCCAGCCACTACCATTATCAAAATTTAGAGGTTCAGCTTTGCCAGTCACCAGCAGAGCGATCGCCCGCTTGATATTTACGCGGGTCATGGGTAAGTAGTTCTGAGAAAATACGACTACAGATTGGTTTAATACTTGAGTCATGCTGGTCACTGCTTTACCTCCTAAATTTAAAATTTTAGATTTTTTATAGCAACTGGTTTTTCAATTAATTAGCTATTAGCACTTCAGCACTTCAGTACTTCAGCCTAAAAATTTGTGAATATAATTAGGTATCTGTTTACGGAGCAGTCTGCGCCAAGCTGACCGCTGATTGCTGAACTACTGAAATGCTTAATGCTTTTTAATTGTCCGAATTCAAAAATTAATTTTATTTTTATATTTCCCGGTCCTATTTAAAACTAACAACCCCTGCTTCTACTTATTCGGAAGCGGGGGCTAGAAAAAAGATTTTTATACCTTTTAGTCTGACTTATGTACAGATTTTTTTGGTCTGTACCTCCCGCTTCTGAGAAATTGATTTGACCTAATGTTTGGCCCTTCAATCTGAAAAATATGATTAAATTTTTCGAGTAGCTCCAAACCTCCATAATCAATGCCAAAGTCATTTCCATTACATAATATTTCTCCCAACATCAGCCATGAAATAGTCCTACAACCTTCAAATAGGTTGTTTTCTGACAGAGGGATGGCTTGAATAAATGAATAGTTCACAGGAAGGCTCTCAAAAAGTTGGGTTTCAAATCTAACCTTTTTTATACTACACTAATATTACAGAGATGTCTACCTAAAAATTAAGGAGAAAAAAAATCATGTACACAATTCCTAGAACTTCAACTACTGATATGGAAGTTACTAGCATCCGTTTGGAAAGGGAGTTAAAGGATAGGTTGAAAAGACTGGCTAATAATAAGGGCTATCAAGCTTTGATTCGAGATATCCTCTGGAACTATGTCCAGCAAAAGTCTGGAGATTATCGGCCACAGTTTTCCCATTCGGATATTCGAGCTAGTCTTCCTGCAACGGCCCAACAGGAGGAACGATGTGTGCTTACTGGCAAAGTGATACGAGCAAATGAATCGATGTTATTAGGACTTACGAATAATGGTGATATGGTGCCCCTCAGTATAGATAGTATGGATGATTAACTAAATTTTATATTGGTGATGGGCGATGGGCAATTGAGAAGTATAAAAGATGACGATGCCCAAATTTATTTATTTGTCTGTTTGCCCATCACCTCTGTAAGTTGGGAGTGGGGAAGTAGGGGAGTAGGGGAGTGAGGGAGTGAGGGAGTAGGGGAGTGAGGAGAAAGATAGGGAGTAGGGAGTAGGGAGTAGGGAGTAGGGAGAAAGAATTAATTTGTCAATAGCTACAATTACTCAAGTACTTATCACGAATTATTTAGGATTGCTAGATCGCCAATCTATTAAGAAGTAAGCATTTCCTGCGGACTGCTGCGCAAACAGCTATTAGCTGTCAGCTTTCAGCAATGAGATCCCAATCTTAAAGAGGGAGTAGAAATTAATATAGACTTTAAAGTCAGCTTTTGTAGTCAGATTTAATTCTGACTTAATTAATAAAGCTTTGATCTAAAACTAAAAAATAGCTGATAGCTGATAGCTGATAGCTGATAGCTTACATTAAGAAAATATAGATTTTTTTTGAAACATTACTTACTTATCCCAGTAAGTTTTTGGCTAAAGATAATTGCCAAAAACTTTTTTATCTTAGTTTATCAAAAATTATATATCAAACAAATAAGTTAAAAATAGTTATATGCAAATAATCATAAAATCAATTAATAAATACCATGATTTATAAATGATTAAATGAAATTGTAGTTATAAGTTTTAGCTATGTATAAAAATATCAAGTTTTAAGTTGTGTTACTGACCTAAATCAACCAAATAAATTTGAACCCATATTTTTCCAAAATTTTCATATTTTTCATCTACCATCGACTGTGTAATACTTAATACCTACACTAAGAGAAAATTTTACTACTTCAACTAAGTTCATCAACAGGAACTTCTGGCCAAAACACTCAACATAGAGTCAGGTAGAAAACTGGTCATCATAAAATCTAGTAGCCAAAATCAACTGAAATCTTAATTAATTTTTTTACTTTCTTCTTTCTTCTGTAGTTAAGCTATTATAAAATTTAAGAAGTAAATTGCTATTCTATAGTTTATTTCAAGTGCCAATCAAAGTCGAAAAATTAAGGCACAGTTAATGTTAACTATAAAAATATGGAAGCTTAAAAAAATCTTTAAAATCAAACTATTATAGAAAAAATGAGCAGAAATAAACAACTCTTAAATCAACGTAAACAATGCCATGAATCTCAACCAGATGATTTTTTGAAGATATTTAGTCAGTCTCCAGTAGGTACGTCAACTTGGAATTGGATTTTAACTAGTTCTCGTTCTGGAACAAATCAAATTTTTTTACCTCTGTCTACAGGAAAAGGGTTAACAACAGATTATGAACCATTATTTTTATTAAAAGTGTCTCCTGGGAAAAGTTGGAGTTTAGAAAGTTCTGTAAAGGTTACTGCTAAAGCAGGAGTTTTCATCACAAAAGTAGGTTCTGTATTTGTTGCACCACTATATGTACTTTTCAGGTTATCTGGAAATGATTATATTTATCACATCTGGATTAATCATTATGGTGGAGATATTTTACCTTCTCCTCTATATAAACTGCAAAAAATGCCATATTTAACTCTACTGTTAATAGAAGATAAACCTCAGCCCGAAAGAGCCATAAAAATTGAGAATCAAATAAATTGGTCAAGTTTAATAACAAAAATTGAATCAGTTTCATGTTGGGATAGAAGTGTCTTTGAGAAATTCAATTCTTTAGTATATTCTGCTCAAGAATTGTGGAATAGAACTACAGAAGAACAAGTTAAAAAAACAACAATAGCTAAGTTAAACGATCGCTTTAGAAATGGGGATAAAAGTTTAGGAGATTACAAAATGAGTAGGCAAGTATTAGCATTACCCAGAAAAAAGCAAAAACAACTATTTAAAGAAATTCAAGATTTTTCTAATTTTACGTCAGAAAACGATCCTAAAGGTGAACATAATGGGGGTAAAGTTATCATGGATGATGTAGAATACGTTTGGAAAATTGACTATCTAGATACAAGTATGATTATGCTGTCAGATGCACCAGAAGATATCAATAAAACTACCAGAGTATTATTGGTAATACGAGCTGATGAATATTAGACATCTCTAGAAAAGAGGGAGTAGGCAGTAGGCAGTAGGCAGTAGGCAGTAGGGAGAAATAATTGATAATTTCTGTGTGATAATTGATTTGATTTTTGATTTTTGGAGATGTCTATTAGACATCAGTCAGAAGTCATAAGTCAGGAGGGAAGAAAGAATAAGAAATGAGGAATAGAAGGAGAAAGTTTTTTTGTTTAGCTGGCGCACAACGCACGTTAGACACACTTGGTAGCGAACTCGGTGTGAGGCAACAGTGGGAAATATTTTTCCCTGTCTCAGGTTCATTATTCAGTTTATTTCCTCACCAATTATTTCCCGTGCCATCAATAAATTTAGGGGCTTATTTTTGCGTTTAATTGATGGATAACATAGATTTTTTAATAAATGCAAAACAGTATTCAAGATATTAATAACTGAAAAAAAATCAAGGAATAAAATAGTGATTTCAGGAAAAGCAACAATAGCAGCAACTAAGTCTTATGCTCAACTCCATCAAACAGAATGTCCTCAAAAACACTTCCGAGAAATTAATAGCTTAATAATGAGTTCAATAGGTATCGGCACATATCTTGGAACATCAGATGCCACAACAGATAATTTAGTCACAGAAGCAATTATTAAATCGGTAGAAAGCGGAATAAATTTAATAGATACTGCTATTAATTATCGGTCTCAACATGGAGAAATGAGTGTTAAAGCAGCTCTTGTTCATTTAATAGAATCACAAACAGTATCGAGAGCAGAATTAATTATTTGTTCCAAGGGCGGTTTTATTCCTAACCGAGAAAGAGAAAAATGGTTTAAACAAGAGTATGTAGATAACTCCAAATTTAATGTTCAAATGACAGATATGGTGGCAGGAATTCACTGTATGCACCCAGAATATATTCAAGACCAACTAGAGCGCAGCTTAATAAACTTGGGAGTGGAAACCATTGATATTTATTATTTACATAATCCAGAAACTCAACTGGGAATTATTCCTCCGGATGAATTTTATCGTCGTCTGAAAGCTGTTTTTGCAGTGTTAGAAAAAGCTGCTGATGCTGGCAAAATAACTGCTTATGGAATAGCTACTTGGCAAGGTTTTCGAGTGCCACCAACAGATGCAAAACACATAGACTTAGCTAAAGCAAAATCTATTGCGCAAGAAGTAGCAGGTGGAAAAAGCGATCGCTTTCAATTTATTCAACTGCCAGTAAATTTGACAATGCCAGAAGCATTTATCACTCCTACTCAACCTGTAGACGGCAAAATTTTACCTGCCATTACCGCAGCAAACCAATTGGGTATTAATGCGATCGCTAGTGCGTCCATCGCCCAAGCTAAAAACCTCATGCAACTTCCCCAAAACATTATTCATTACCTTGGCGAAAATCTGAAAACAGATGCAGTACGCGCTCTCCAATTTACTCGCAGTGTGCCTGGTTTATCTTCGGCCTTAGTTGGCATGAAATCTCCTAACCATGTAGCAGAAAATCTGGCTTTAACTAGCATTCCTCCATTAGATGCTGAGGACTTTGCCCAGTTAGGAGTAAGGGAGTAAGGGAGTGGGGGCAGGGCTGTTTTAAAGTATTGTATATTAAAGATGCGCGGGAGAACAGGAGATTATGGGATAGTGGAACCTTCAAGAATTTAGAATTTAGAATTTAGAATTACCTCTTCTTTTCAAGGAGAGGATTGACGAACAGGAAAATTTTCATTTATTATCCCCGATCAAGGGGAGGCTTTAAACCAAAATATTTCGGTAAAATTTGCCAAAATTTGCTGATTTTTGAGCCAATAAGCGTCTTTAAGCTCTGAGAGAATATTTGGTTCAACGCCGCTTAAAAGCCTCCATCCCCGTGTCTGGTGTGTCTCCGCGTCCCCGTGTCTATCGAGAATGAAACAGCCCTGCTGGGGGAGTGGGGGGAGATGGGGAGATGAGGTACACCTCGAAGCGAGCAAGATGCTCGCACTAGGAACATTTAATTTTTCATATCTGTACTTCCTTCATATACTTGGAATGTGCTTTATATCATGTCCGGATAATTAGTAGACATCTTATTCGTAACATTCTTTTTTCAAAATGGTATAATTCTAAATTCTAAATTCTAAATTCTAAATTCTAAATTCTAAATTCTAAATTATTAATACTTGACTAATCATTCCAGAATTGCTATCTTAAAAATATGAGCAGTTAAAATCAAAGGTAATGGGCAGGCAGAAAGAGTTCAATAGGGATGAAGTATTAATGAAGGCAATGCAAACCTTCTGGTGTTATGGCTATGAGGGGACTTCCATACAAACCTTAGTTGATAAGATGGGTATCAACCGAGGCAGTCTTTATGATACTTTTGGCGATAAGCAATCTCTGTTTCAAGAAGCGATCGCCTATTACGACTCTAGACTTGTAGCACCTATGATTACTAAGCTAGAGGCCTATGATGCTTCTAAACAAACCATTGTAGATATCTTTTATGGTATGATTGATTCTGCAGTAACAGATGAAGATCATAAAGGCTGCTTAATTACAAACACTGCTGTTGAACTTGGTGGCAATAACCCAGACAGTGCTAAACAAATTGCTGCCAAGATCCAACAGATTGAAAATGCACTTACAAAAGCTTTAACTACAGCTCAAGAGAAAGGTGAAATTAGTCAGAAACATAACTGCACTACCGTAGCCAGATTTCTTACTTGTTGCTTACAAGGTTTACGGGTAATTTCTAAAGTTAATCCTGACCGAAAAGCATTACAAGATATAGCTAGAATGGCTCTTTCTGTTTTATAACAGGCAACAGGCAACAGGCAACAGCTCATCTGGGGGAAAACATTTCCCTGTCTGAGGTTCATTATCACTCTATATCCTAAGTAACTTGTTCGTTGCTATAGATTAATTTACCGACTTTTAATTTTTTGGCATTGGTGATTTGAGGTATGATATCATGTCCGGGTAAGAGGTCGATAGAACTCCTTTCTGCGCTCCGTGTTAAAGTTTGCGCCCTTCATTCCGATAGGATGCGTTGTGCGCCAGCAAACAAAAAACTTTCTCCTTCTATTCCTCTTTCTTCTTTCTTTCCTCCTGACTCCTGATTCCTGTACCTCGCCAATCCGACGGCTCCCCTTACCTGACGTAAGGATTCAGGTATAATGGCGATCGCAGTGTGAATTCTCAGAAGAAAAATTCAAGACTCACGGTTCCCTTGACAAAAAAACAAACCTTGGTAAAGTAAAAGCATGAGTCAATCACAGCGCCCAGT
>NZ_JAAHGK010000212.1:0-7589 GCF_010672505.1 Okeania sp. SIO2B9
TATATGAAGTACAAATATTAATTATAAAACCGGTGTAGCACAGACATCTTGCCTATGATAGCTCTACCAAACCCTATCTGGAAATCCCCTGTAAATCAATAAATTTGTGATTTTAAATAATTAAATTAATCCCACTGTTAAATAAATCTTCAATAGTTTGTTTATCTCTAATAATGACTCCTAGTTCATCTCTATATGTTAAATTGGGGTCTGCTCTAAATGATAAAAAGTTAAAGCTGGTTACTATGGCAAATTTATCATCACAAATAATTTGTTTACGATGACTATTTTCAGTTTTGTCAAATAGGAGATTTTTGTGATTTGCCTTTAAATTCTCTAATTGTTTAATAGACTTATCATCATTTTGAGAATTTGAACCTTTAATTCCATAGATTATATAAACTTTTACTTTTCGTCTGAGGGTAGCTTCTAAATTTGATAAAAATTCTTTGTCTACTACATTTACTTTAATCGAAGGTGAAACTATCATTAATCTATTTTTTGCTTCTGTTAAAGCTTTAACTAAATATTCACGAATTTGATAAGTATGAACTACCTCTGAAATTCTAGTTTTATTTTGAACTTACTTGAGTTCTTTCTGAAGCTTTTTTTTCTTGTTTGACTGAATTATTTTTAGTTTCTACAAAATTATCAGGGTAATCAATAGAGTCAATTTTTGTAGTTAACTTTTCTACAGTTTGAATATCATCATCTTGAATATTAGGAATAACTTTGTTGACCGAATCTTGAGGTGGTTTCTCTTCTTCCATTTATTGAAAAATTGGCTCAAGTATTTTTTTCCCTTCAGCATACAATTGTTCTATAGTCTTCCGATATTCTGGTTGAATAAAACCTCTAGAAAAAATCTCATATTAAATTTCGCGATCGCTAGGATTACTTTTATACAAAACTAGCAAAACTTCATGGTATTGAGGATATATTTTTTCTATGTTATTAACTTGTACTAATTCTATGGGATTAGGATTATTGGGATCGGAATTTTGTAAAAGTTTTTCAATATCTGGGTAGTAATCAACTAAATCCTCTATATGACCTTTCCTTGGTTTTTTGATAATTTTATTTATCGCACTATTTTTATGAATTTTACTGTCAAAAATTTTCAGAGAAAAGGAGTTGGTTAATTTTCCATTTAGAGTGTCTAGATAAAAAGTCTGAGTTTCAGAAATAGGAGCTAAAATTGTTTGTTGTGCTAAAACATTCAAACCTGCTGCTGTTAACTTTAAGTTTTCTTCTTTTTTGACTAAATCTCGGGAAATTAATTCTGATAATACCTTTTCTATTTGAGAACTTTTCATACCAAGAAAACTCGAAAAACAAATAGGTAGATAAAATCAAACATAAATTTACTGTAGGGGTTTGCTAACTAAATCCCTTAACATTTATTTTTCCTACATTAGTTAATATAGACTGCAAAAAAAGTTAATTCTGACCCTAATCTTCAATTAATATAGTGTTTCTCAAACTTGTGAGGTATACCAAAAACATCCCATGTTCAGTGCGATCGCTTAAATTTAATAGCTGCTACTCCCTCGTAGGTCTGAGAAACGCTATATACTCAATTCTCTTCTTGTTAAATCAACGATACCAGTAATAGTTGCTTGCTTATCTGCCTAAGCTTTTTTCTTCTAGGGTTTTAGTGTGGAGTAAATGGATAAAGGAAAAATTTGTTCCTGTTTATTGGGACAACCAGGA
Source organism: Okeania sp. SIO2B9 (assembly GCF_010672505.1). NCBI lineage: Bacteria > Bacillati > Cyanobacteriota > Cyanophyceae > Oscillatoriales > Microcoleaceae > Okeania > Okeania sp. SIO2B9. The sequence goes on from NZ_JAAHGK010000212.1 coordinate 1,714, forward strand.
TTGGATACATCAGGTTCGACTCCACTACAAGCTTCAACAACCTGGACAATCTCAGGACCTTGATTTACTGAACTATAGGTTTGCTCAGGAGCTTCTGAAACTCTTTGCGCTGTATAATACACTTGAGGATCATTTGTTTCATCAGTAACGAGAATCGGACCAAGAACCCCGAGCGGTGTCCCACCAACAATATTTTGTAACGTAATAGTTAGCAATTTATCTTCTGTGAGAGCTTGTCCTTCTGCAAAGAAAAGAATACATTCAAAAGGTATATTTCCTACATTACGCAAGTAATGTTGACTCGCTGGGGATAGAGGTTTAATTGAGTAAAGTTACCCATAAACTATCCTAACCAATTTTTCATTCCACTCCTTATTTATAGCAATGAGCGCTGGTATATTTACAAATTGCAGGAGGGGCAAAATAGCTAAAAGTCTTATATTATCAGCAATTTATTCCCCCAGATGAGCTGTTGCCTGTTGCCTGTTGCCTGCGCACAGCGCTATAACTTCTGTAAATTTATGAAATTATGATAATTTTCTTGATTATCACCCAGAATACTTTCTAATAATTTTGACTCTCCATCTATCCAAATTGAAATTATTGACTTTTCTTTAACACCTAATAACAAAACAAATTTCTAGGTGGTGCTGCATTTTAATTATAGGGAATTTTTATTATTTTAGTTATGTTTCCTGATAGAAACATCTTGCTCCCTTGCTAGAAATTATTCATCTCTATTTACCATTATTTCTAAATATCTTTGAAGCGATCGCCACCCTATCATCCTAATCTAAATAACCTTTAAATTACCGTTAAATTAAGGTTTAAAGCATCTCCTTGGCTGGACTACGGCCTGTCGTCCTACAGGTATAAAAAAATAAAAAAATTTCCTTTTAAACAATCCTTATATTAAAGAAGAGGTAATTATTAATTATTAATTATTAATTGTTAACAATTTAACCTTGATTAAATTCTTCAATAATCCAATGAAAAGTTTCTATTACTTGCCGTAATGCTGCATCATCTTGTAATGTGGATAAACGTAGACTAGGCGCTCTAAATTCTTCTAAATTTTCTGGTAGAGCTAGACCGATCGAACTAAGTTTAGCTCTTAATTCCAACCATTTAGTGTTGTGATTAAATGGAGGTTGACCACTATATTTATTCGAGTAAATTTCTAGATGACCTGAAATATCAATACTAAATAACTCTAGACTCTTTTTTCCAGGTTGATTAACTATTGTAGTAAAACCACCATAAACATCTCCTGTCCCCCATTGAATTGAGGTTATGGGTTCTTGTTTTTTTGCCCATTCATGAATTTTTCTGAGTATTGCTGCCTCATCAGCACCCCATCTAGTTTGAAATTCTTGAAAGAAAGATACTTCGTCCCACCTTCTTCTTTCACGGGTTGTGCTTGATTTTTTCAGTTGTGCTTCAGTCGTTTGACCAATTACTCTTGGAACTAAAGTTCTTAAACCTTCTTGACTAACATACTGTTTAATTTCTAATGCTAAAACTTCTACTGGATCTATCTGCTCGTTCAGAAATTCTACTACTCTTCGTAATTCTGCCGGAATATTATCTGCCACAAATACTAAACGAATTTTATTTGCTTGTAAATTCGTTTTCACTTTTTGCCAAAACTTTTCTTCGTCAGCATCTAGACCCAGAAATTTTTCAAATACTTGTTCTGGATCGCGACCATGTTCCCGACAGTTGACTTCAAACTGAGCAATAATTGATTCCAGAGGCCAATAAACTCCTACATTAGCAGCATAATCAATCATTTGACCTACTACTTGTTGGCGAATTTCTTCTTCGTAAGCACCTTTAACTATTACTAACGTCGGAATTGCTTCTTGGTCAAGAAATAAATGAGATAATGCCCATTGTTGTGTGATATCTTCCTCTGTTGATATTGCTATTTCCCGTGATATTAATAACCATCTTCTGGGAGTAGCTCTGTCTATATCATCTCCTGCAATTAGGTTAGGATAAGTTTCTATAAATTCTTGTAGTTGATCTTCAGACTCATAAGCTTGTTCTGTCATTTCCACAAGTTGATCGTTGTCACGAATTAGGTAAATACCTCCGCCCATGAATATACCTCTATTTTTAAGTCAAAATTCCCAGTCAAAAGCAATATAACTTTTAATTTTTATCTATAGCGCTTTGCGCAGGCAACAGGCAACAGGCAACAGCTCATTTGGGGGAATAAAAAACCTATTTTATCAGACTTTTAGCTATTGGGTAGTTCCTGCAATTTGTAAATATACCAGCGCGTACTGCTATAAAAGTTATTCTAAGTATTGAAAATAGTACAGCTAATTTTTTTTATAGCAGTCGAAGGAAAGGTAAGAACATATCAAAAGCTGAAAACTCAGACAAAGTCAGATTTTTCCTTATGCCTTATGCCTTCTGCTATACTACTTAATTAATTTTTGTTAATAACTGTCTTGAAAATGTAAACTTTGATATTTAAAACTAATTTTGAAATTTTCAAAAAATTAATTTTAAACAATTGCTAATCTCTACATTTCTATAAATTCATTATTGATTCATTTATCACTCCTGTAAATACTTTTTCTGCTGGTCCAGTCATATAAACTTTTTGGTCTGTGGTTGACCATTCAATCTCCAAACAACCTCCAGGTAGTTCAACTGTAACTTTGTTCTCGCTTCTTTGAGTTAAAACCCCTGCCACTACTGATGCACAAGCACCCGTACCACAAGCTAATGTTGCACCCGCACCTCTTTCCCATACTCGCATTTTCACATAATTTGGGCTAATAACTTGAATAAATTCTGTATTAGTGCGTTCTGGAAATACGGAGTGATGCTCAAATTGAGGACCTACTATTTCTAGAGCTATATCAGCAACATTCTCTACAAAAGTTACACAGTGTGGGTTCCCCATATTTACACAGGTAACAGACCAAGACTTTCCTGCCACTTCTAAAGTTTGATTAACAATTTTCTCATCAGCATTACCTAGAGTTGTGGGTATTTCCGATGCCAATAGTTTTGGCTGTCCCATATCAACTTTTACTTGGCCATCAGGTTGTAATTCGATTCCGAGCAGACCTGCACCAGTATAAATTTTATATTTAGTTTTATTATCATTATCTATTTCAGCAATAAATTTAGCTAAACATCTAATCCCATTACCGCACATTTCTGACTCTGAACCATCAGAGTTAAATATCCGCATGGTATAATCTGCTTGCTCTTGTCTAGGCAGAGCAAAAATCACACCATTTGCACCAATACCAAAATTGCGATCGCACAATTTTATCGCCTGTTCTGGTGTTACTATAGGTTGCGGGAGGTGGCGATTATCTATCAAAATAAAATCGTTGCCCAGGCCATGATACTTGGTGAATGATACTGTCATGATGATGCTCCAGTAATTAAGTTGAAATTTACTTTTAAATGAAAAGATTACGTGGGAAATATATTGAATAATTATTATGTCTGATTTTGATACCAGTTTACCCAGTGTTCGCCAGATTCAAACTTATATCACAGAGAAGAAAGAAGTAGAGCTAAAACTAATTACTAACGACCTCCATGTAGGAAAAGTTTTCTGGCAAGACCCAAATTGTATTTGCCTCTTAGACCAGTATGATTTACCAATTATAATTTGGCGACAAGCTATTGTTTATCTCAAACCAAAAAACTAATCCTAATTTTTTCATCGAAGTTTTTCTACCTTATTATTTTAATTTAATCAGAAATAGACAATTCCAGAAAAGAGGGAGTAGGCAGTAGGGAGTAGGGAGCATAGATAAATCATCAAATCAATTATTTATCTACGATAATTAATTTTATTTTTTATTATTTGAGATGTCTAATAGAAAATTCCAGAATAATGATGTAACTACAAAATTTGTGGCAAAGTCACATAAGACAAATATAGCACTACCCGCAAATCAGAAGTTATAAGTCATCTCTAACGCTAGTTTGAATATTGAGGAATGTTCTAAACTTTGATTCGACTATAACTATTAGACATAGGAGTAGAAATTACACTTATAGATTATTTTTTGTGTATTTTTTCATAAATTTTCTTCCCTGTTGCCTATTCTATTGCCTACTTTTGCAAAAAGTCGATTCTTTTTCACCAGATGTCTATTGCTAAATTTCTGTAGTTTCATTCACTACTGTAGTTAACTTTTGTTTTTTAGGATATCCCTGAGTCTGCGGAATTTTCATTTGCCTTACTTGACTTAGTTAATGGAAACCACCACAGATCAACAACCGATCGCCCACTTGTAACTTCGTATTTCCTTGAGGCCATCGGATAAATTTCCCTTCTCGTCGAATTGCTTGAATTTCTACCCCATACTGACGACGTAAATTTGCTTGAGATATTTTTTTGCCCGTATAAGGACTAGACTCACCTAAGATTAACCATTGACAAGAGGTACTTTCTTTTGGCACAGCAATTTCTCCTTTTGCCAACTTATCAAAACTCTCTAATTCTGAAGGTTCCCCTACTAACAAAAGTCGATCACCAATATCTAATATTGCCTGACCTCCTGGATAGTCAATTTCTTCTCCTTGGGATCTTGTAACATCTTTTTATCACCCCCAATTATTCGTAACATTCTTTTTTTAAATGGGTATAATACCTAAAACCTACGACCTAAAACCTTCTTTAAATAGATTTCTCCTGAGATGATAGGATATTTTTAATTTGAACCTGCAAATATAATAATTTAGTCTTTAATTAATCGCAAAAATTTTAACTAAAAAAACTAATGTTTTGGTCTATCAAAATTAAACAGTTTATCCCTAGCTTAATTTTAGCTATAGTTACAACAATACTGGTAATAGCTAGCCCTGGATTCAGCCAAACTGTACAAATAACTCCTACTAACCCACAACTTGGAGATACTTTATCAGTTGTAATTCCGGAATCAATTAGAGGAGCAACTCCTACAGTTAGTATGGATGGAAAAACCTATCCTTTTTTCTCAATTGGACAAAATAAATTGAGGGCATTATTACCAACTACTCCTTTAGACCGACCAGGTACACGACAGCTTCAAATTAACACTGAAGCAGGTGTGCAGAATGTAAATGTAAATCTGCAAAGTCGCTCCTTTCCCACTCAATCTATTTGGTTGCCTCCTGGCAAAGATTCTCTCAAAGGAACAGACTTAGAATTTGACAGAGTGGGAGCATTTAAAAAACTTGTCACTCCAGAGAAATTTTGGAATGGTCCATTTATTCGACCTAACCAAGGTCCTGTAAGTACAATTTATGGGGTGCGACGGTATTATAATGGAGAGTTTGCTGAGAACTATTATCATCGTGGGGTAGATTATGCAGATTATAATGGCTCTCCCGTAGTAGCTCCTGCTGCTGGTCGTGTCGCTCTAGTGGGATTAGAATCTCAGGGTTTTGAAATTCATGGTAATACTGTTGGTATCGATCATGGTCAAGGGGTAACGAGCATTTTTATTCATTTGAGTCGTATCAATGTTAAAGAAGGTGATTTTGTCAAAGCTGGCCAGTTAATTGGTGCTGTAGGATCTACGGGGGCATCTACAGGTCCTCATCTACATTGGGGACTATATGTATCTGGTCAAGCTGTCGATCCTGTTCCTTGGCGATACGAAGGTATTGAATAAAACTTTTCTAATTAACACATCAAGACTCAGAAATTTTTTTCCACCGACTTACTTATATGTGATTTTTAAGTTTTTCTCTGAAAAGTAAGATGATAGTTGATCTTGACTTTGATTAACTTATAATTTTAATCTGATAAATATGTAGAAACCTTATTTAAAAATTATTTTCAGTAAACTTAGAATAAAACTTATGAGCATAGAAAAAATTGTTGAACAAGCTTTACAAGATGG
>NZ_JAAHGK010000213.1:0-7584 GCF_010672505.1 Okeania sp. SIO2B9
AATGATTAAGAACTTTTAGTTAACTCTTTTAATGAAGTATTTTAACTGTTTAAATTCATTGAAATTACCTTTTTTATGGGAGCATATAAAAATTAAAACGGAATTTCTTCATCAAAATCAGACTCATTTTCCCGTACTTGAGACTCGGCAAAAATTGCCTCTGCCTGTTTAATTTTTTCAAAAATTGTAGCTCTAGAATAAGGTCGTTTTTTCATCAGTCGATCAATTTTGTATTTAGCTTTAATTGCCTCTCGATATTCTTGAGAAATCGCTTCTTCCGGCCAATTCAGATCGCTAGCTTTGATAACTGGTAGCCGAGAACCTAATTTTTCTATTGGCATTTCTGGTAATCGTAGGAGAAAATATTCTCGCCTACGTTTTATATTTTCAGCTCTATTTTCAATTTCTACTAATACACCTAATAACTGACTAGGATGATGTTCATAAATAGCGACTATAACCTCAATATCATCTAAGGGAATACCTAAACTTTTTGCTTTAGCTAAAAATTCATCTGGAATATGATTTATTATCGGAGGATTAATGGCAGCAGAGATTTCTGCCATAGCTTTTTTGATAGTTTCTTGAGCAAATTCAACTGTTTGATAATTAGCTTGATTTGTCGATTTTTCACTGACAATATATTCTAATTTTTGGGTAGCATTTGTTAACAATTGAATTGCTTTTTTAAGATGTGCGTAATTCATTTTTACCGAAAAATTGTGGGTATGTGCCTCCTCTTTTAACGATCACTTATAAGGAACTCCTGAAGACCTTGTGGGACCCACCCCTAACCCCTCCCAGGAGGGGAAGGGGAGCAGGGGAGCAGGGGATAAAGGAGAAAGAATCATAGTAGATAGGAAAAACTACTTAATTTATCAAAAAAAATGTACTTTTTAATACACTTTTTATCTGACAAAAACCTTTTAAAGACTTGAACATAACTTGTATATAATGTCTACGTTTTATGTTAATAAATATGTTGATAAAGCAGAGCTTTTTAATAGGATAAAAAAAGATAATTTTCAAGATTTAAAGCCTCCTTATTGCAGAGGTATTAATAACTAATAACTAATAACTGATAACTGATAACGGATAACTGAAATGACTATTCAATAGCTTCTAATTCTTGTGTTGATTGCCATCCAGGTTTCCAAAGAGAACGGTCTTTTAGTTGTTTAGCATTTAACCAAAATCTCACACTAGAGTCACAGGAAGCTACCATTTCAGCAAATACCCATTGACCTTGATTTTTACGATTTACTACTTGGAAATGTCGCCATCCCCAGGTTTTTTGATTGGCTGTCCATTTTGAACCAACAAGATAAGGAAACTTTTGTTTTTTTGACATTTTTATTGAAGAAGGAAGAAGGAAGAAGGAAGAAGGAAGAAGGAAGAAGGAAGAAGGAAAAATCTTAAATTTCTTAGTTTGACAGCGCTTTTCAGATTGATGAACCACATCATCATAACAAAAATCGTTTAAGGGGAAATGGCCATTCGCCTCTACTGTGGTCTACTGAAATAAAAATTGCTGTAAGCTTTTAATTTCTCCTAACCTTTCCTTCAACTGCTATAAGTCTAAGCGCATTTCATTATTTTGATCAAAGCCAAGATGAGAATATAGAGGTTTACCTTGAGACGAAGCATGAAGAATAGCTTTAGTACAATTAATAGATTTAAGATAAGCGATCGCTTCTCCAGTCAATTTTTTAGCAATTCCTTGACGGCGATAATTTGCTTCAACATAAACACCCCAAATATAACCATATTTTCGATATTCCGGCTTGAGAATATTTGGATACAAACCAGCAAATATTTGACAGCTAATTGAACCAACTATTGTATTATTTACTTCAGCAATAAAACTTTCATAAGATAGTTCTTTTCTAGCATTATCAATATGCTCTTTTGTAATTTCTAACCAGTTAGATTCAATAGAATCAGTAGGTACGCCCATATCTTGCCACATTTTATAAAAATGCTCGGCAATTATATAATTTTCTGATAGATTTGCTGTTCTGATATTAAGATTTTCTAGCATTGAAATTCAAAAAGAAGGAAGAAGGAAGAAGGAAGAAGGAAAAAAAGATTTAGGACTAACCTTGTTGGAAAAATTGGATGGGGATAGTTATTTCAGTTATCACTTGCCATAGTTACCGAATAATTAAGGTTTAAAGTATCTCCTTTATAAATAAAAAATTAAAAATTAAAACTTAAAAGCAATATAAAAATTGTGCTACTTACCAAATAGACATCTCCAAAAATCAAAAAGAAAATCAATTATTATCCATAAATTATCAATTACTCCCCTCCTGGGAGGGGGAGGGGCGAGGGGTGGGTTCCCTGTTCCCTGTTCCCTGTTCCCTGTTCCCTCTTCAATCAATTCTAAGATTAAAAGGCAAACGAGTATAAATTCCATAAGGGTCATTCATAGCTCTCAAACTAGCTAACTCCTGCTGCAACTTTTGAAATTCTGCCGTCAGTGGGTCTACCGGAGAAGTAGATATTTCAGCTTCCGCACCAGAAAGACTGCGGAAAATTCTTTGCTCCAAACTACGAGACTTAGGATATTCTTCAACTTTCCAACTATCCCCCAATTCCGCTTTTTCTGCCGCAAACTTAATCGCACCCTCTATTCCAGTAATCTCATCTACCAAACCTAATTCTTGAGCATTAACACCAGACCAAACTCTACCTTGAGCAATTTCAGCTACTTTCTCCTTTGGTAAATTACGAGCAGTTGCTACATTTGTAATAAAACGCTCATAAATTGAATCCACCATATTTTGAATTAACGCTAACTCCTCCTCCGTTTTAGGACGAGAATTATTATTCAGATCGGCAAATTGACCAATTTTCACTGTATCCCAAGTAATGCCATTTTCATTGCCTAGATCTTGAATATTGAACAAAACACCAAAAACTCCAATTGAACCTGTAATAGTAGTAGGTTCAGCGAATATTTTGTCTGCATTCATGGAAATCCAATATCCACCAGAAGCAGCTATATTACCCATAGATACAATTATAGGTTTTTGCTCCCTTGTCAGTTTGACTTCTCGACCAATAACTTCCGATGCTGAAGCACTTCCACCAGGACTATTCACTCGCAAAACTACAGCTTTAACTTTGTCATCAAATCGCAGTCGTCGCAATTCTTTTGCTAGGCGATCGCCTCCTATTTGCCTAGGAGTACCCGTACCATTAACTATTTCTCCCTCAGCGTAAACTACAGCAATTTTGTTTTTGCTTTTAACATCTCCACTGGCAACTTCTGCAACTTTTGGTACTCTGGTATAGTTGTTGAGACTAATTTGTGTAAAAGTTTTGTCATCCTCTTCTTTGCCAGTTAGCACTTTGAGTTCACTTAGCACTTCATCATAGTAGTCAACTCGGTCTACTAATTTACTATCTTCCGCAGCATCCGCCATCAAAATTCCCTGCTCATTAGCGATCGCCTGTAACTGCTGTATTGTTAACCCCCGACTGGGGGCTATTGTTTGCAGGTATTTACCCCAAATATCCCGTAACAATTGGAGATTTTGCTCTCTGTTTTCTGGACTCATTGTTTCTCGGATAAAAGGTTCAACCGCAGACTTATATTTACCCACCCTCGTTACTTGGACTCCAATACCAAATTTATCAAACGCCCCACTTAAGAACATAGTCTGTGAACTTAAGCCATTGAATTCTATAGCACCGAGAGGGTTAATCACAATTTCATCTGCTACCGAACCTAAATAATATTCTCGCTCTGTCCAGTCTACATCGTAGGCAATGATTTTTTTACCTGTTTCCCGGAACCGTTGAAGTGCCTGACGTATTTCTTGTAGATTTGCCAGTCCTGTTCTTCCTGGTGTACTGCTACCTTTAATGTAAAGACCGATGATTTTTTCATCTTGGGCAGCAGTATCAAGAGCATTAATTGCTTTTCGGAGAGTAATAGTTGCAGGTTGGTCCCCAGAGAGAGCTTCTTGAAGTGCTTCCCCGGTAGTGGAGATGGGTCTGGTGTCTGTAATATTCGTAGCGAGGTCGAAAACTAAGACCGATTTATCTTTAACTTGTGGGCCGATGTCTTTGGCCTTACTCGCGATGGAACCAACAAGAAATATTAGTCCGCCAAATCCTAAGCCGACAATTAGAGCAATTCCTAGTAAACTGCCAATCAGGCTGGCAAAAGTATATTTGAAGAAGTCTTTCATGTTTTCAGGTGGTTGGTTTTGGGTTTTTGGTGGTAGGTGGTAGGTTTTAGTCAAATAAATTAGGACTTACGCAGTACAACTTAATTTTCGTCCGAAGCGACCGACAGGGTTTGCGGAGCAGTCCGGAACAGAAAGCAATCTCAAATCCTAGTTTTTCGTACCTCATGCGTAAGTCCTGTTGGTTATTATAGCGTTTTCATCTGGGTGGTAGGTTTTAGGTTCAGGCGTTGCTGATTTAATGTATGAAATTCAATTAGTGGTAAATTTTCACCCAAAACAATAGTGGAAATTATACCTATTTCTGACTCTAAAGTCATTGGAAAATTCCTTTCTACCTACTGACTCAGTCCTCGGTCTTCCTGTGAAATCAAATCCGGTTGAATACTTATTATATAGTTGGGGGAGATGGGGAGATGGGGAGATGGGGAGATTGAAGTGTGGATAGAATTATCAGGACTTACGCAAATTGACTTTTAAAGCACCATTTGTAGGGGCGTTAACGATAGTTATGCGAAGCAAATGGTATTTGCTAACGCAAAGCTCCGAATGGCGCCCTCGCTATATGTAGAGTCTCTGCGTAAGTCCTGATTATAAACATATACTGTATAACCGGATTCTATATGAAATCATCAGCGAAACACACCGAAAATTAAAATCTAGATGGTGCGTTACATTTGATTAACGCACCCTACTGGACTACTACTCCCTACTCCCTACTCCCTCTTTTCTAGACTGCCAGATTTTTTCAGTTCAGATAAATTAGCATTACCCGTGCAAAAGAGGACTGTTGTAATTTCTGCTATTAAAATATCTACTAATATATTGAGAGATTCTTCTGATTCAGCCGCAGCTTGAAGGAATGGCCAAGCTAGCCCACTGAGGTCTGCACCGAGAGCGATCGCTTTTGCCACATCTACCCCATTGCGCAAACCTCCAGAAGCAATGAGCGGAATGTCTGAGTTGAAGGCGCGGATGTCAGTAATACATTTTGCTGTTGGTATACCCCAGTTGCCAAAAGTTTCTCCTAACCTGCGCTGACGTATATCTGTTGCTCGTTCCCCTTCAATTTTTGCCCAAGAAGTTCCTCCTGCCCCAGCTACGTCAATTGCTGCTACTCCAGCATCTATTAATTTTTGAGCCATTGTTCCGGAAATGCCATTACCTACCTCTTTGGCAATGACTGGTACTGGCAATGAGTAGCATAATTTTGATATTTTGTCAAATAATCCACGGAAATTTGTATCGCCTTCAGTTTGAATACACTCTTGCAAAGGATTAAGATGAAGAATCAGAGCATCTGCTTCTAAGATGTCGATCGCTTGTTGGCACTGCTCTATGCCATAATCATAATTTAGTTGAACTGCCCCTAGATTAGCAAATAGGAGAATATCCGGAGCGAGCGATCGCACAGCAAAAGTATCGGCCACTTGAGAATTTTCCACCGCCACTCGTTGTGAACCCACTCCCATTGCTATTTTATATTTTTGAGCAACTTTGGCTAACCGATAATTAATCATTTTTGCTTGTTCAGTGCCACCTGTCATCGAAGATATCAACAATGGCGCACCTAATTGTTTTCCCAGAAAAGTAGTGTTTGTAGTTATTTCGTTGCGATTTAGTTCTGGTAAACAACAATGGGTAAAACGGTAGCGGTCTAAACCATTAGTAATGTTATGAAATTGGACATCTGATTCCAGACAAATTCTGAGATGGTCTGCTTTGCGGTTTTGAGTTTGGGAGTTTGAATTCATCAGTTATATCATGTTCGGTTGAATACTTACACTTTGGAGGAAGGAAGGCAGTAGGCAGTAGGCAGTAGGCAGTAGGGAATATTGGTTCAAGGCCAGAAGTTTTTTATAACTGATTATCCGAAGATGATATTATGTGTTATTTCAAATGTTGGCATTAGTGAAAACATGTATGATATCATGTCCGGATAAGAGCGGGATAGAACACCGTTCCGCACTCCGCGTTAACGTGCGTTGTGCGCCAGGAAACAAAAAACTTTCTCCTTCTATTCCTTATTTCTTCTTCTTTCTTCTCTCCTGACTCCTGACTCCTGACTCCTGACTCCTAAGTAATTAAGATTAATATCATACCCTAATTTACCAACGCCCAAATGTTTATCAAAAAAATCCATTGCCATATCTATTAAAGCGGGGTCAAAAGCTTCACCTCTACCATGATAATGTCCCCAATCAGGTTTTTTTTCTAACTGAACTTCTACGCCTTTTTCTGATAGAGCATCTGCTAATAAAACACTTTGACTCATTGGTACAACATTATCTTTTTCTCCGTGCATAATTAGAAAAGGTGGATCTTGAGCATCAATATAATTAATGGGGTTAGTAAATGCTGCTAATTCTAATTTTTGCGAGACAGGTCCTCCTAATAACTTATGAGTTACTAAAGTATAAATATACCATTCTTTATCTTTATACTTTTCCTCAACAGCAGGAGTAATAGATTCTTCAAAAGCGGGAGGTACTTTCGTAAAGTCTGTAAGTGGATACCATGCACAAACTGCTTGTACGGCACTAGATATTTCTGGATTATTTGTTCCTTCCAATTCTTTTACTCCTGCTGATGTTCCTAATAAAGCACTTAAATGTCCCCCAGAAGAAGGTCCCCAAGCACCAACATTTTTAGGGTCTAGATCGTACTTATCTGCATTTTTTCGCAGCCAACGAACTGCTGTTTTAACATCCTGAATTTGGGCAGGAAATAGTGCTTCATTACTAAATCTATAGCTAATACAAGCCATGGCATAATTTCTCTGTACCACAATTTTTCCAGGGCAATATTCTTTAGTTCCTTGTAACCAACCACCACCATGAATGTAGATTAACAGAGGTAAAGGTTTCTCTGGTTTTGTTTCTGGTAAATATAAATCTAAAAGTAGTGCTTTTTCCTGATTTTGATAATTATAATTTCCATAAACAAGATTTTGTAAAACCTTAACTTCCATCGGTTTTTGCTGACAACTTGTAATTAATAATGTCAGCAACAGTAACAAAAATCTGAGGCGATGAGTCAACCTCCCAAAAACAATAGCCATCTGTTGTATTTTCTCACGAGAAATAATATAAAAATACACCTTAAATTAAAGAGTATTTTCTCTAACATAGCAATCTGTCTAGAGTTTGTCAAAAAACCAGAATAATATCAAATCCCCGTTTAAAAAACAACTTCTAACTTCTGACTTCGTTAAGCTGTTGGAGTCCAAAGTAACTCAAATACTAATAAATAATCAGGGGTAACTTTGCCTAACTCTTTCAAAGTTTGCTTGAAACTTTCTCTATTATTAACTTCAGCAAATAAAGGATAATCATCCTCCGTTCCCAACAACAAAGTCACAATAATATGACGATCTAGTTGCACA
>NZ_JAAHGK010000214.1:0-7563 GCF_010672505.1 Okeania sp. SIO2B9
TTACTCTTACTTTTGATGATGGACCACATCCAGAATATACACTTCAATTATTAGAAGTTCTAGATAAATATCAGATTAAAGCTAACTTTTTTTGGTTAGGTATATGTATAGATCGTTATCCAGAAATAGCTAAAGCTGTATATGAAAAAGGTCATTGGATTGGTTTACATGGCTACGAACATATATCATTTCCTCAACTAACTCCTATTCAACTTAAATCTAGTTTAAAAAAAACGCAGCTTTCTATCTATAATGCTTGTGGATTAGAAGCAAAATTAGTTTGTGATGTTCGTCCTCCCAATGGTGTATTTCTACCTCAAACTTTAAAGTTATTAAAGCAATGGGGATATCGAAATATTATGTGGAGTGTAGTACCTGAAGATTGGGTTAGACCAGGGATTTCAGTTGTAGTTAATCGAGTAGTTCAGCAAACCTCTAATGGTTCTATTATTGTTTTGCATGATGGATGTTATGGCGGTCAAGATGTGGCAAAAATAGCTGCTGAAATAATTCCAATTTTACTAGAAAAAAATTACGAGTTTATTACTATAGACAAAATGTGGCAAACCAATATAACGCTCCGTGCAATGTAAAAGTCAGTAGGGGCAAACGGCCGTTAGCTTCGCAGAACTATCTTTAACGCCCGTACAAAAGTAATCCCTAACTCTCGTTTTTTATAAATGTCCGCGCCCTTTGTTTCAACTGCTATAAAACAGATATAGCTTTTTCATTTGAAATACGGAAACAGAATCTTGCTAAAAAGGAAACAGTAAAGAAGAAAAACACTATTAAATAGTAGCTTTGCACAATAATTAATGGATACTCAATACAGAATTTTTTTCTAAGAAAAAATCTCAATCTAGATTTACATCTCATTTGGAAACGCTATATAAGTAAGTAACCAATAATTTTAAGGAAAGGTAATTGTTAATTATTAAAGCGTTGGTGATTTTGGCTATAATTTGTAAGCATTCAGCCGTCAGCAATTAGCAATCAGCTATTGCTTTTAGTTTTAGATAAAAGCTTTACTAATTGAGGCAGAATTTATACTTAACTATAAAATATGGTGCTCAACAGTCTATATTCATTAAAACCTCATCATAATAGCTGAGAGCTGACAGCTAATAGCTGAATGCTTACTATAATTTTGCTTTAATGACTATTGCCTAACTAGGGCTTGCGCTCATAAATATCAAAGTCTTTATAGATCAGGACTTACGCAAAGGCACTATACATAGTGTGTCAGTGCGTTACGCTACCGCTAACACACCCTACTAATAGCGTTAATTCGTAAGTCCTGTAGATAAAGGTAAATGCCTTTTTAGAACGTGAAAAAGCACCTAATTTTCGCCTTATAAAGCTGAAAAAATGAGTATTTTGGCGTATAGTTTTGCAGAGTTGGAAAAGGATGATTTTTCATTCTACCTCCTCTACAACTCCCTCCAAATCTTGAGTTTTAGCTACTCCCTACTCCCTGCCGAGCGCAAAAAGACTAGTGAAGCGCAAACCCTAACTATTAAATGAAAAGCATTTTATATTTTGTCAAGTTTAGATTGCATCCCTTGATTCACCAACGCCATTATTAATTGTTGAAATAAGCCTTTTATCGTAATCCCGGTTTAAACATTCCATAAAGCATTATTGAATTGACAAATGTCTAATAGATATCTCCAATAATAAAAAATAAAATCAATTATTCCACATCAATCATCAATTATTTCTCCCTACTCTGTACGGACGTTGTATGTAACGTCCCTACTACTCCCTCTTTTCTAGAGATGTCTAATAACAATGGAACTAAATATAATTTTCTTTGGTCAAAGATAAAATAAACTGGCTAGAATAAGTGTAAGTATTTTCTGCGGAATGCTGCGTAAACAGCTGTCAGCTATTAGCTAGCCTCATAAGGTCAGAAATGCGGACTTCAGCTATTAATTTTGGGAAAGGTAGAAGCAACCTTTGAAATTAAGAAATAATAAAAAAATTACTGTCAAAGTCTCATTTTTTTAGAATTCAAAAGTGGTGGAGGAAAATTAATGATAAAAATTTATAAATGGCATCCTGTCCTTGCTTTATTTATAGCATTAAGTACCATAATAAATCCCAAATTATTTCAGCATAAAATTATAAAACCAGCACTTGCTCAAACAACCTTAAAAGATATACAAAACCATTTTGCTCAAGCTTGTATTGAAGATTTATTAGACAAAAAAATCATATCTGGCGACTATGAAAGTCAAACATTTCGTCCTAATGCACCTGTAACTAGAGCAGAATTTGCTGCAATGATTACTAGAGCTTTTCCCGATGCAAAATTAGTACGCGATCCGGTTAAATTTGTAGATGTTCCTCAAAATTATTGGGCTTATAATGCAATTCAAAAATCTTATGAAACGGGTTTTTTATCCGGATATATTGGTAAGACTTTTAACCCTACTCTCAAGATTACAAGATGGCAAGTATTAACAGCTTTAAGTGAAGGATTAAATTATCGAAAAAGTACATCTGTAGAAAAAAATTTAAACACAACCTTTGAAGATGCAGAAGCAATTCCTGAAGAGGCAAAAAAATCTATTGCTGCAGCAACAGCCAAAGGTATTGTTGTAAATTATCCAAATGTGAGAAAACTCAATCCTAATCGAGATGCTACTCGCTCAGAGGTGGCTACTTTTTTATGTCAATCTATTGCAAATACTGAAACAAATAATGATAGTTTAGTTTCTAAAATCCCCTCAGAATACATTGCCAAAATTGATATAGATACTCAATCAACAACTACCGCAACTGCACCAGAAACTACTCCAGAATCTACGGCAAATACTAACTCAGAAACTACTCCAGAATCTTCTACAGAAAATACAGAACCACCAGGAATTGTAGAAAGGTTTGGCAATGGTAATTTACAAGCAGAAATTATTTACGAACAAGCAAATAATACAGATTTAGTAAGTAACTTAAATCTGAAAATTATCAGAGATGGAGAAATTATTTTAAATGAACCAATACCAGTTAAATCTTTAGCAGGTGACTCAGAATCTGACACTGAAATGGAAGTATTAGCAGGTAGATTCGTGAAAGTACAGTTACTAGACTTAGATGGAAATGGAGAATCAGAAGTATTAGTAGATTTAGTAACTATAAATAATAGTGATGTTGTATTTGATAGTGGTACTTATTCATTGATTTATCTCTACGAAGCAACACGAAATAAATATTCTATGTTGCGTCATTTCTGGGGAAATGTAAATTATAGACTTACAGATTTAGATCAAGATAATATTCCAGAATTTAAAAGTGTTGATGGTAGATTTGCTAAGGTATTTTCTAATATAAATGATGCTAGATTTCCCATTCGTATTTGGCAGTATCGTCAAGGAGAAATGGTAGATGTTACCAGGCAATATCCAGTACAAATAAATACTAGCGCTTCAGAACTTTGGCTAGAATTTTATCAGCGTTCTAGTCAAAATCAAAATGTCAAAGGAGTTTTGGCAGCTTATCTAGCAAATAAATATTTGTTAGGTCAAAAAGAAGATGGTTGGAAATTAATAGAAAAGGTATATCAAAACAGCGATCGCGAAGTATATTTTGATAGTTTGCGTCAATTTTTAGTAGATAAAGGTTATGATAGCGATCGACAAATTAGCGGAAATGTAGTTGTGCCTGAAAATACTGCTACAGAAAATCAAGAAACTGTCACCTTTGCGACTAATGACACGGAAGAAATTTCACCTCAAGTAACTACAGAAAAGACAGAAACAGAAAATACACTTCCACCAGAAACAACAGAAACAGATGATAACCCTGAAACACAAAGACCCGAAACTTCACCCCAAGCAACCACAGAAACAGAAAATACACTTCCACCAGAAACAACAGAAATAGACGACAACCCTGAAACACAACAACTCGAAACTTCACCCCAAACAACCACAGAAACAGAAAATACACTGCCACCAAGAACACTGCCAGCAAAAACAACAGAAACAGACGACAACTCTGAAACACAACAACTCGAAACTTCACCCCAAACAACCACAGAAACAGAAAATACAGAAACGCAGCCAGATATTAGTAACGATTTAGTGCTAGCACCAAGGTTAGTTCGCTCTCTATCTAATCAGCAAACAGATTCTGCTTTATCTGTAACCATTAGTTTTGATGGAGAAATATTAGCCAGTAGTCGCGGTCAAGATATCCTACTGTGGAACTTACAAACAGGCAAATTGCTAGATACTTTATCCAGTCATCAAGCTAATGTCCGCTCAGTAGCAATTAGTCCAGATGGAAAAACTCTAGCTAGTGGAAGTGGAGATGGTACAGTAAAATTATGGGATATTCCTACAGGAGAAATGCTCGTCAGTTTTTTGCATTCAGGGGTAGTAACTGCTGTTGGTTTCACCGCTGATGGCAGAGCAGTAATAGGATGCAGCGCCGATCGCGGAATGAAATCTTGGGATATTTATACAGGGCAACTACTGCACAGGATGAATGGTACTCAACCTATTGCTTTTGGCGCTGGTGGCCTGCGCATGGCAGCTAGTGGAGGGCCGAGATTTATTCGACTGTGGAATGCAGAGCAAGGGCAACTGTTGAAAAATCTTTCTATACCCAATACAAATAATAATCGTGGCATAGAAGCGATCGCTTTCAGTGAAGATGGGCAAACTATTGCTCATGCGATGAAGGGAGAAAGTAAGATTTTAGTCTGGGATGTGGAAAGCTGGAAAGTACGTTATACTCTAGAAAAACATTCTCAGGCAATTAAGGCGATCGCAATTAGTCCAGATGGAAAAATACTTGCTAGTAGTAGTGAGGATGGTAATATTAATCTGTGGGATCTTGGTACTGGAAAATTGTTGAGAAGTATCAAAGGTGATGGTGCAATTGTTTTTAGTCCAGATAGCAAACAACTTGTAAGTGTTTCGCAAGATAATATTATTCAGTTATGGCAAATTTATGGGTCTGCGATCGAACAGTAAAATTATAGGTAGTCCTATAGATGTAGTAATATCAAATCCGCTCGGGTTCGGTATAAAAAAAATTTTCATCTTCATCCAAGAGCAAATGTTTCGCGCATTCTCTTTCCTCCTGACTCCTGTCTTCCCCTCCTAGGAGGGGTTAGGGGTGGGTTGTCTCCTACCCTTACCCATAAGACTTTTTCAGAAAACCCTAATTAGGGGTTTGAGTAAGGCAGCTATGTATCCCCCCTAACCCCCCTTTGAAAGGTTTTCCCCTATTGTCACCTTAATTTTATACACAAACGATGCTACCGGACATGATATTAAGGGATAATTTGAGTAATACTAATTCCCAAAAGTAATGCTATACTTAGGCAGCACTTCAGTTATTAAGTAATTAAAACAAGTTAAATCACTTTGCATGCTAATTTGAGCTAATTTAATATTAATTGTTCTTATGTTTACTTCTTCCCCACTCCCCTACTCACCTACTCCCCTACTCAAGAAAACGTAGAAAAGTTTTTGATAAATGGTATAAGTGAGAAAAGGAAAGGAAGGATTACTTTTTGCTGCAAGAGGGTTTGTTAAAAGAGGCAGAAAGTTGGTTGGAAAAAGCAGAGCAAAAAATTCTGGAAAAAGAGAGGGAGTATGTTGAGAAAAGTAGGAAAATACGAGAGAGAGAGTGACAAAAACTTATTTCTGGGTTAACAGGTGGTTTGGCGATCATGTCATTATTTGCTGTGTAGGCGGTGTGGCAATAGCAACGTGCGGAAAGACAAAGTTTGATTAATGAAGTAGATAGTTTGAGTAATTTAGCATTGAATCAATTTCAGTCTGGGGCTTTAAACCAAATAGATTATGGTGAATCAGTAGGGGCAATTCACTAAGGAATAACAAAATTTGAACAAGGTCAGGGAAAAGCTGCCCATTTTACATTAACAGAGTTGAGAAAAAACATGATATTTCAGGTTTAAATTTCTCCATCTGCTTATAATTCTTTTACTGATACTTCTAATTCGTCTACTAATTCTTTTAGTTCTAATTGTTCATGGGAGGATAAGCTTTCTGATTCTTCATCAAGTGAACTTTCTTCTGCCGATAAGAACCTTTCTACTTCTGCTGATAATTCATCTAATTCTTCTAAAATTCTTGTTCTTTGTCTGCGTAAACTATTTGTTTGCCTGGGAAATTGTTCTAGTTCTAATTTTTCATAGGAGAAGAAGCTTTCTGATTTTTCTTCGCCAAGCTGACCAGGTTTAGTTTGCTTTGTTAAGATCCCGTTCTACTAAACTTACCCAAACTTACCCATACATGGTTGCATGAGCTTTGGAGCTAGCTTCCTGCTTCACAGAAGACCACCGACCGCAGTCTGCAACTTATCTTCTCCACAGGCTTAAAATCGCTTGAAACTCAAGCTACTGATTCACATAGTTTTTCAGGTTGATAGCAGCATTCAAATCTCTATCAGCTTCAAAACCGCATTCACTACATTCATAAGTTCTCAAGTGCAACGGCATTTTCTGTTGATGCCCACAGTTTGAACATATTTGAGAACTTGGATAAAATCTATCCGCTATGACTAATTTACTGCCGTACCATTCACATTTGTATGTCAGCTGACGCTTAAATTCATAAAAGCCACAATCAGCAATAGCACTTGCTAGTTTGTGATTTTTGAGCATTCCACTTACGTTTAAATCCTCAATTACTATGGTGCTGTGGTTTTTAGCTAACCATGAAGTGAGTTTATGTAGTGCATCTGCTCTGATATCGGCTACTTTTTTGTGTGATGAAGCTAGTTTTTTTACTGCTTTGCATCTGTTTTTGGAGCCAATAACTTTTTTGCTGACTGCACGTTGATGACGAACTAATTGTTTTTTGGCTTGCCTGTAGGCTTTAACATTAGCAAATTTGCTGCCATCAGAACAGGTTGCTAATGTATTTATGCCTATATCTACACCAATAGTTTCTCCAACTTTTTCTGTTGGTTCGGATTCAAAATTGTACTTGAAACTGATGTACCAACTATCTGCTTTTTTTGAGATGGTGACGTTTTTTACTGGTACAGAGGGTAAAATTTCATAAGTTTTTACTATTCCTATTCTGGGTAATTGTATGTAGTTTCCTTGAATAATCTTAATACTTCCTTCTAAGTAAAAGCTGTCTTTTCTGCCTTTTTTTTTAAAGACTGGAAATCCACGTTCAGGAATAGTTAGAAAGTTTTTAAATGCCCTCTCTAAATCTCTTAATGCTTGCTGGGGGGCACCCGATCGATACCTCATAATACCAGGGATTTTCACTTTTTACTTCAGCAATCAAACGTTTATGTAAAGTGATAGCACTAGGCCGTTTCTTAGTTTCCTTGTATTCACAAATGCAAGTTGCTAATCCCCAATTATAAGCATGACGGGCTACACCTGCGTGTTTGGCAAGTATGGTTTTTTGATAATTGTTAACTTTTAATTTGGTCTTGATTGATTGCATTTCAGTTGTCGGCCACCTCTTTTAATAGTTTAATAAGTTAAACATAAATCTAATATATCACAGTAAATGTCTATTTATGTTTAACTTTGTCCAATTATTTTAATACTGTTGATAGCCC
>NZ_JAAHGK010000215.1:0-7558 GCF_010672505.1 Okeania sp. SIO2B9
AAGCGAACATTAGGTAACTCTGAAATTGAAATTACCCCAATCATTATGGGTACATGGCAAGCTGGAAAACGAGGATGGGCAGATATTGAAGATTCTGAAACTATCAAAGGAATAAGAGGGGCTGTTGATGCAGGTATCACCACAATTGATACTGCTGAAATTTATGGAGATGGTTACTCAGAAAGAATAGTTGCTCAAGCATTGGCAGATGTACGAGAACAAGTAATTTTAGCGACCAAAGTTTTTCCAAATCATCTCAAATATAACCAAGTAATAGAAGCTTGCGATCGCTCCCTCAAAAACCTGAAAACTGATTATATTGACCTCTATCAAATTCACTGGCCGTCTGGTGCATTTAATAGTGAAATTGTACCAATTGAAGAAACAATGAATGCTCTTAATAAACTTAAAAAAGAGGGTAAAATTCGAGCAATTGGTGTGTCTAATTTTTCTCGCGAACAAACAGCAGAAGCAGCTCAATATGGTCAGATTGATAGTACCCAACCACCCTATTCTTTATTCTGGCGAAAAATAGAAAAAGAAGAAATGCCTTACTGTGTTGAAAATAATATTTCTATTATTGCTTATTCTTCATTAGCACAGGGATTATTAACAGGTAAATTCGGACCAGACCACAGATTTGCTGAAGGGGATATTCGTGCTAAAAATAGACTATTTTATATCAAAGAAAACTACGAACGAGTGCAAACAGCCTTAGAAAAACTGCGTCCTATTGCAGAAAGTAAGCAGTGCAGTCTCGCTCAACTAGCGATCGCCTGGTTAATTGCTCAACCCCAGACAAAGGCTATAGTTGGAGCAAGGAATGCCGAACAAGCTACTGCTAATGCTAAAGCTGGAGATGTTAAATTATCTGAGGATGAGCTAGCAGAAATTGATGCGATCGGACGAATAGTCACAGATCCTTTAGACGATCGCCCTGTCATGTGGGATTTTTGAAGCAGGTTGTAGGCGATAGGAGATGGGGAGGGTGGGGAGTGTGGGAACCCACCCCTACTGCTCCCAGGAAGGGAATATCGAGAAAGATTTGGCAATGGCGTATCGGTTGGAATATTTGTTTATAGTGAACCCGAGCTGATTTGATATCGCCCCTACACCAAACAGAAAATTGCCTCTAAGAGCTGAAAAAAATTATATTAGGTTACGCAGTACAACCCAATACAGTTCAGTTAAGGATTTTTTGTACAGTTCTGTAATCTGAAGAACTACTCTGATGGTTCTATACTTGATGAATTATGCTTCAGAACAGCACGTTCTCCGTTGTAGTGGTGGGGGAACCTGCAAAGGTGGTTGGTACGGACTTGTGTTTAATTTTATGGTTGAACAAGGTAATTTACCAGAAAGAATTTTTCGCTATCAAGCAACAGATGCTGTCTGTCGTTTCCAGCGTAATACTCCCTTGAAAGCGGCAACTTGGGAATATGTGCGTAACGACGGCGGTATTCCTTCTGTGTCTCAGATGAAACAAGCTTTATGTAAACATGATCCGGTTGTTTCTGCTGTATATATGACTGATGTTTTTCATGCCTACAAGGGTGGAGTATATAACGAGAACGCCTATGGAACTCCTAATCATGCTGTGACTATTATTGGTTGGGATGATGAAAAACGTGCTTGGTTAGTGAAAAATTCTTGGGGTACTGACTGGGGTGAAGATGGTTATATGTGGATCGCTTATCATACTAATCGTATTGGTTATGGTGCAGCTTGGGTTGATGCGAGAAAATACCCTTTGCCAAGAAGGGCATTGCTGAATTAAGGTATGAAAGTAGGTTTATAGGGAACAGGGAACAGGGAACAGGGAACAGGGAAAAGTTAATATTAACAAGTAGTTCAAACCATCCAAAATAAAAAATCCCAAATACAAAATTATCAAATCATACCCAGAATCAGCAACGCCCCAAGAAGAAATGCCAGAAATTAGTGATAGCAAAGAATATTGTGAAATTCAATGAAATACAAACCATCATGCTACAGTTATTTGACAAAAGCTGAAAGTTGAGCCTGAGAGTAATATAGCAATTTTATCTGAAATACAAGTAATTATGGGTGTTGCTGAAGCGCGTGTATGATATTAACCTTAATTATTTAGGAGTCAGGAGTCAGGAGTCAGGAGGGAAGAAAGAAGAAGAAAGAGTAGTAGAAGGAGAAAGTTTTTTGTTGACGCTCTTATCCGTTAGCGTAGCTCCCCCAGAGGGGGAACAGGACATCATATTTATTTCTTTTTTACTTAAGTCAAAGACTCTAAGTAATCCTGCACCTGACTACGACGCTTGGGTTGGCGCAGTTTCTGTAGAGCTTTTGCTTCAATTTGACGGACTCGTTCCCGAGATAGTTTCAAAGAACGACCAATTTCTGATAAAGAGTAAGGATTACCATCTCCTAAACCATAACGCATTGAAATTACCGACTTTTCTCTTTGAGTTAAATCTTCTAGTAGTCCTTTTAATGCTTGTACTAAAGATTCTCGCATCAACATTTCTTCTGGAGAAGCATCTTCAGTTTCTAGGAGTTCTCCTAACTCAGTATCCTTATCACTACCGACTTTAGTTTCCAGAGAAATTGAACGTGGAACTTTCAGTAACACTTCTCTTACTTGAGTTGGTGTCATTTTTAGTTCTTGGGCAATGTCCTCAAGTTTTGCTATACGTCCTTTTTCTTGAGAAATTTTTCGTTGTGCTTTTTTAATTTTGTTTAACTTTTCGGTAATATGGACAGGTAAGCGAATTGTACGACTTTGAGTAGCGATCGCTCTTGTAATTCCTTGACGAATCCACCAGTAAGCATAAGTGCTGAATCGATACCCTCGTCTTGGGTCAAATTTTTCAACTGCCCTTTCTAAACCCAAAGTTCCTTCTTGGATTAAATCTAAAAGCTCTAGACCACGATTCTGGTACTTTTTTGCTACTGACACTACTAAACGCAAGTTAGCATTAATCATGTGGTCTTTGGCTTTAATACCATTACTTTGAGCTTGCTCCAGTTCTTTGACAGTTAAACCTGCTAATTCTGCCCAACGAAGTTTTCCGGCAGTCAGAGCAGGTTTTAGTTCTACTACAGGTATATCTGCTGCTTTTGCCCACCGTTCTAAAGATGGCCTATGTCCTAACTGAGCTGTCAGACGATTACGAATCTCAATCAACTGAACATAACACTGAATTACGCCTTCTTCTTCTTTAGCTGATTCATTGAGTAACTCCCATAACTCTACATAGCGCTTGACTTTTTGAGCTTCAGAGACTTCTTGATCTCTTTCTAGTAAGTCAACTCGACCAATTTCTTGGAGATACAAACGTACTAAATCAGTTGTGCTACGATTAGTGCTTTTTTGAGCATTCTCTGTTTCTCCATCTTCCATTTCTAATTCATTGGTTTCTGGTTTATCAATGATTTGCTCTATATCTTCAGAAATATTAGTCTGTAAATTATTGTCTTGCAGTTTTTCTTCAGATTCTTCAGTGTAACGATAAGTAGCTGACATAGCGATCATCTCAGTTGCTCCAAGTGACAAAAGGCTGTACTTAGTGGACAGTCTATGGATAAAATGCCTTATTCTGAGGAATATTGGCATTTGCTCTAGATTTTGTTTCCTGATGAGTATTGACAATTATAGACTGAATGAACTTAGGCAATCGCTTATATTAAATATTACGTTAAATATATTAGCGATGACCTTAAGAGTACATTTGCCTGTGTGTTTTTGCTCCAGGTAACTTTTCTAGGCTTGATTTTTAGTATACGGAGACTTCTGCTATAGAAAGGTGACTATAGTCAGAAGTTATATTAATGTTCATCACTATTACTGGTTGTTTCCGATCACTTCGGGAAGTTTCTGACTTTGGAAGTTAAATTCTTATAGATCGTTATTTTTATTTTTTGCTGGTTACACTTTACTCTTGACTCAGCTTAATTTTTATAAAGCTTGTAACTTAATTTATGTGTAGTGTACTCAATATAGTTACTAATCAATTTCTAGCTATTAAGTTAGTTCAGACACAATAATAGGTGATCGGTATCACATTTTAGCAGTGATCATTTTTGCTATCAGGGGTGATGGGTGATGTACTTTAGAAGTGATTATAGCTTTCCTGAGTAGCAAAAATGAGGCAAAATCTAAAGTCTACTCCTTACTTTTAGCCTTTGGATGATTTTTCATTAATTCTTTTACCTGTTCAGCATGATATGAGCTACGAGTCAAGGGGGAAGCAACAACTTGTAAAAAACCCAATGAATAGCCTATTTCTCTCCATCGATCAAACTGTTCTGGCTTGACAAAACTAGATACTGGTAGGTGCTTAGGACTTGGTTGCAAGTATTGTCCAATAGTTAAAATGTCACAGTCAACGCTCCGTAAGTCCTCCATTACTGTTTGGACTTCTACTTCAGTTTCTCCCAGACCTACCATAATACCAGATTTTGTGTATACTTCTGGGGCAAATTCTCGCGATCGCCTGAAGAGTTCTAATGTACGATGATAGTCACCTTGAGGGCGAACTCTACGATACAGTCGCTTAACAGTTTCGGTATTATGATTAAGTACTTCTGGCTTTGTTTGAAGAATTATTTCCAGAGCTTGCCAATTACCACATAAGTCTGGTATTAGGACTTCTATGCTTGTTTGAGGTGAAATTTCTCTAACTTGGGAAATACATTTGGCAAATTGAGTAGCGCCCCCATCTTTCAAGTCATCTCTATTAACAGAGGTAATAACTACATGATTGAGCTTTAACCTTTTAACTGCTTCTGCCAGTCGCTCTGGTTCAGTCGTATCTAAAGGCTGAGGCTTTTTCTCAAAATCTATATCGCAGTAGGGACAAGCACGGGTACAAGCAGGTCCCATAATTAGGAAAGTTGCTGTACCAGCATTAAAACACTCACCTATATTTGGACAGGAAGCCTCTTCGCAGACCGTATTGAGATTCAAGTCTCGCAAAATTTCCTTGACATTACCAACTCTTTGCCATTGAGGGGCTTTTACTCGTAACCAGTTCGGCTTAACTACCACTTCTTCCTCTGCTGTGATTTTTACCTTAAGTTTAGTTTAACAAATGTCGCATAATAGCCACAAGAGGTTTAAGTAAGTTTTTCGGTAAATTCCTGAGTTTAGGAAGTAGCGAAAGATTGACAATCAAGTTTATATAAATAGGTATAAATCATTGTATAATAATATGTAACCCCAACCTTCTAAGACCACACTACAATAACAAAAGTAAGCCTGTTTTTATTCCTAATCCTGTTCAAGTTCCTACTGTGTCAAATAAATCTACAAATATTAAAACAAAAATAATGGTGATTAGCTCCCAGATGTTAGTTTTTATGGCTCTTCTAGACTAAATATGAAAAATTACTAGCAAAAATGCCAACGACTGTAAAGTTCTTTTTCTAAAGTTGTCAAAGTTAGTTAACCCATAACCTCTCCTTTTAATTAACTTGATTTTTTGATTAATTCCTTCTACTGTTCCTTGGGTTGTCCGGTGATCAAAATATCCTAAAATCTCATCAATCCATCTTCTGATTGTTTGACAACTTTTCGGAAAATCTTTATAACATGATTGAGTCTATTCCACCATCTTCCACAAAGCTTCATTGCCTGTTATTTGACTTTCAAATATGTCTCTTTTCTTCTGTTTTTTGTGATACATAGACATTCATTTATGAGCGACTTTTTCCACTTCCTTTAACTTCTCTTTCTCTGTTTAATTCAGCTTCTATTTTTTATTTAATAAGGGATACTTAATCAAGGTTATTCCTGGTATTTTTAGCTCTCTTTGTTTTTGATTTTTAAACTTTTGTGCCTCGATTTTTTCTATTTTTATTCTGGTATCTAACTCTTCATTTATTTGTTTCATTACATGAAACCTATCCACTACTATTTGTGCATTGGGTATTCATTCTTCCACTACACTTTTATATGGCTTCCATAAATCTATGCTCACTTCTTCTATTTGGTTTAATCTCTCTGAACCCAAGCTCCGCAAGTATTCTCCTATGACTTCCTTATTTCTTTTCTCCAATAATCCTATGGGTTTTTTCAATTCTAAGTCTACTCAAACTGCTGGATAATTCTTCCCTCCTTTTAAATCAGTTATTTCATCAATACCCAACCTGTTTAACTTTGAAGGTTTTTCCTTTAATAAATCCTCTCCTAATTCTTTAAGTATGGTTTCTATTTCTGCTGGAGTCATTCTATTTCTTTTTCCAGTATTAATGACATCCGTTTCCCATGGTTCTGTCACGACTTTTTGAGCTAATCTTTTCCTATAAGTTCTTCTTTTTTTGACAAAGTTTAATTCCTAACTAAAAACTTTTTTACAGTTTTTACATCTAAATTGACGGCGATTAACAAGTAGAAAAACATCAAAGCTACTCAAGGAAATATCTCTGACTCTATATCGATGAGATTGATGGATTTTATCTGTAGTCTTTTGACAATGAGGACAAGTTGTAGTTTGGACTTTATTTTCTCATTCAATCAGTAATTCATTTTCAGTAATAAAATGATAATTAGTTGCTTTAAAGCCTTCAAATTTAATGATTTGAGTGATCAAAAAGAGAAGGGAGTTAGATGGCATATTATTAAAATTTCATTTTTGTTGCTCAAATTCAATACATTTAATAGCATTAACATCTGTCATTAGTCAATATTTAGCAAGGGTTTGAGTATACTTGACTTTAAAATTACTAAGGAAAATGTAATTTTTTTATTCTTAAATTGTCATAACTACTCTAGAAGAGCCATTTTTATTATGCTTTCTAAACCAATAAATGCTTGACCAAATAAGTGTGTTGGCAACTGAGGAAAGCTAGCAATTCCTTGAGGTAAAGGTGAAATTCCTAATATCCAACTTAGTAATGCAGTTGCTAAAATTCCCCATAATAATGATCCAGTAATCCTGCGAGCTATGAATCCAGAAGTAATAATAATTCCAGCGATGGCTACTAATGTTTCTGGTTGATTTAGATTCCCTAAAGTTGTAGTTGTAGTTTCATCATAGACAATAATTTTGGTGTTTATTAGAGCTATATAAGCAATAAATAAGCCAATACCAACTGTTGTAGCTTGTTTAATACATTCAGGAATAGCATTAACTATTTGATTGCGAATTTTACTAATAGTTAAACAAATAAAAATTAAGCCTTCTATCAACACAGCAGCCAAGGCAATTTGCCAAGAAATTCCTAACTTCAACACTACTGAAAAAGCAAAATAAGCGTTTAACCCCATGCCTGGTGCTAAGGCAAATGGATAATTACCGTATATTCCCATAATTAGAGTAGCTAATGCTGCTGATATTGCTGTAGCAATTACTAATTCTCCAAATAAATCGCCGGAGCTCTGCAAAAAAATTGCTTTAGATAATATGTCAGGATTTACTACTAAAATATATGCCATTGTCACAAAGGTAGTTATTCCTGCTACACTCTCTGTGCGAAAGTTAGTTTTGAGCTGGTTAAATTGAAAAAATTTAGCAATAATTACTAATTTATTTAACTGGCCATTTTCTGGAGTCATGTTGCTACCTAACAATTGAGAATTTGG
>NZ_JAAHGK010000216.1:0-7516 GCF_010672505.1 Okeania sp. SIO2B9
TAGACTTGTCGCTTTATAACTTAAAAATTCCCCAAAAACCTTGTTCTGTAAGGATTGTAGTTATTGGATGGCAAAAATGCTGGGAATTATTGCTCTGTCTAGGTTAGAGTGATTTTTTCCCTTTATTTAGCGACAACTCTACTAAAAGCCCCCTTGCCTGATACTAGATATAATCTTTAGAGATAAAATTATCTCTATTTTTGTTGATTTAAATGAATCTTGATTAACTTTCTACTCCAGAGTTCATACTTTGTTCAGCAAAGCCGACTTAAAAAGATATTTCTACACATACCAGAACTTACACATTTAGGCTAGATAAAATTTTCTCTGCTTCTGCTTCCCCTCTAGCGGAAACTCTTTTTTTGAGTTTAAATGTCTAACTGATAAATATTGATTGGCTGATTATTCTTGCAGTAAATATGCATCTGAACTTGAAGCTGGTGCTGGAGCTGGTGCTGGAGCTGGTGCTGGTGAATAAGCCCTCTGTGGAGCTGGTGAATAATATTGTGGACTAGGTGCTGGTGAATAATATTGCGGACTAGGTGCTGGTGAATAATATTGCGGACTAGGTGCTGGTGAATAATATTGCGGACTAGGTGCTGGTGAATAATATTGCGGACTAGGCGCTGGAGCTGGTTGGTACTGTCGCCGTCTGCGAGCTTCTTCCGCCTGTTGTTCTGCCCATATAGCATCTCGTTCAGATGCCCATTTAGAGATAGCACCTTGAGCTTCATAATAGAGAGCGCGACCATAGCCAATTTGATAAGCTGTATTAATCGCAGCAGTAAGACGGCCTTGCTCGGCTAGACCATAAGCTTGATTGAGAATTGGCCTGTCTTGGGCAATTTGTAGCTCTGTACTCCACTTATAAATTTCATCCTGAGCTTCTTCGTACAAAGCACGACCACTTTCTATTTCATACGCCACATCAATAGCTTGTCCAAGCTTTCCTTCTTTTGCTAAGACTCTAGCTTCTGCTAATAATGGTGAATCTTCAATAATTTGTACTCGTTTATTCCACTCAGCTATTAGAGTCTGAGCTTGTATTCTCAAGGGACGCTCCAAAGCAACATAACTAGCTTGTTTAATCGCTGAATTATAACTATCGACAGTTTCTTGTTTCGCTAACTGTTTCGCTAAGAGGACATAAGGTTGGTCTTCTATCTTCAGAAGGTCTTTGCGCCATTTAGCAATTAAAGTTTGGGCCTGAATTCGCTTTGGTTGTTCTAGGCCCACCATTTTAGCTTGGTCTATAGCTAACTTTAATGTTGCAGGTTGACCCACACTGGCGATCGCTTTAGCTAGCTGAATATGAGCTAGGTCATCTAACTGTTTTTGCAGCCGTTGAATTTGAGTTTGGGCTTGTTGATAATAGGGACTATTGGAAGTAATTTGAGCTGCTGCGGCTTTTCCTTCTACTAGGACTACTATATTACCCACTTGAGAGCCTTCTATAGATTGATTCCATGTTGCTGCTTTAGCATGGCCGAGTAAAATTAACTCTTTGCCCTCTTTTTTCAGTTTATAGTCTGAAGGAATGTATTCAATGGCCGCAATTGCTCCTTTGAGATCTTTTTCTTCTATACGTTTAGTTGCTATTTCGATTAAACTACGACTCCACTTTTGAATATCTTCTTCCGCTCTGTCTCGAATGTAGAGGTTTTGGTCTATTTTTCTGGCCAGAGCGATCGCTTCTCCATACTCATTTGCTGTTTCCTCATAAATTAGATAGCGAGCATCTTTTAAGATTTGCCAACCTTTTTTTTCCAAGGCTATGCGCTCTAATATTTCTCTAAATTTAATACTTTGCCAGTGAACATTATCTAGTTTTGACATTGCTAGGGAGTAAGCGGAGGCTTTTTTCCAGTCTATAGCTTTGATGGCTTTTTCAGCCTCCTCATAAAGAGATTGACCTTCTGCCCATTGTTTTTTCCAACCTGCTACTGCCTCTTCTACCCTAGAATAAGCTGGACTGCTTTTAGGAATTTTCGCTACTGTATCTAGAGCTGCTTGTAAGTTACCCTCTCTAATTTTTTGATTAGCAACAGAAATAATTAATTTTGTCCATTCTCCTGTCATTTGCTGACCTAGTTGATAGAGAGGATGTTCTTCTGGCCAATTTTCTACTAACGCCAGAGCTGTTTCCAACTGTTCTAGGTTCCGTGACTCAGCAGCTTTGTGGGCACAATATAGTCGTTCTCCATCTGCTGATAATGGAGAAATTTGTTGGCAGTTTGGTTGGGGTGGGTTAACCAGTAACCATAGAAGTGCTGCACCACCTGTTATTCCAAAGCCTGCTGCAACACTCCACCATATTAGCTGCCATCCCCAATAAGTTTTTGGTTTTCTATTTGGTTTTGGAGCTGTTGATATTTGGGAATTTTTTTCTGGTTTAACTTCTGAGGTATTGTTTAGCTCTCGATCTAAAGTTTGTGAGGTATAAGTAATAGGATCTGCTAATTCTTTTTTGATTAGGGAACTACTACTATAGCCATTTTCTCCATTTTTAGAATAGTTATGGGAAACCGCCAATTTTTTTTGTTGGGAAATATTTTCTGATGACATAGTAAAGTTTACTGTGCTAATTGTACTAACTGTTAAGTAGGTTAAGATTATTTTTTCAACTAATATTATATTTAGGTTTTTTCATTACCTAGAATGTTTTTCATCCCTCCGAAGGAAAATTTTAACTTTAGGCTTGAGCTTGACCTAGAAATATTAAATATTAAAGGTTTCTTAGCTCAAGCTAACATATAGTATCGAAAATTTTATTGTATATATATCTTATATATTTCAGCACATTGACTAAATTTTTCATTTAACCTAACCTCAGCCAAAAGTCTTGATTTTAGTAAATTTATTTAATCTTTTATCTGGGCATTTTCTTAACTATTGGATAACCTGAAAATAATTTAGGTGAGTAGCTTTAAACTGAATTTTTAATTTTTTGGACTGGTTCAGAGGCAGTAGATGTTTATTATAAATGATGCTTAACTTTATGGCTGATGAGAATTAGGTCTATTCTAATTAATTTACTGATACTTCTGAGTCAAATAGCCTTTTATTTTCTAATCTTTTATCGTTCTACTGCCAAAATTATGACTGTAGTGACCATAAAAGTCTATACGATAGTCAGTAATTTTAACTCCTATCTGTGTTTCAATTTGCTCAAGCAACTCTTGAGGCAATTCTACATAAATATCCATAATTTGTCCCGTATCCAAGCAGTTAATATGAGAGTGAGATTCGCTTTTATGGCCATATAAGCAAGCATCAGCACGTTCAATACATTCAATAATTCCCTCTTTTGATAGAAATTCAAGATTTTGATATACAGAAGTGTGACCAATTTCCTTACCTTGGAGATTTAATCGATGGTAAATTTCTCTAGCTGATAGATGTTTTTTCTCTTGCCACAAAATTTCTAGTATATATCGACGCTGACGACTCAGGCGCATTCCCTTAGCCTTACAATAATTTAGAGCATCTTCTAATGAGTAAATTTGTTTCACAGCGCCAACCTTTCTCCAAATCAATTGCAAATTATTCTATAGCAATTCGCACTGAAACGTATCAACCATCAGTTTTGCTATCGGGCTAAATTATAGGGTAGTTATTATATCAGAGAATAGCCAGTAGGGAGTAGGGAGTAGTGGGAAAAACTTCGGTTCATCATCAGCGTAAGTCCTAACTGTCCCGTTTTGGTGGTGGTCGTACATTGTCCGGCAATGTTTGTGACAGGAACAGTGGGAGCATCTTGATCCCGTGCTAAGTTCACGCCCTACCTGTCTATTGCTATAGCAGTCGCTATTACTGTATTTGACAGATAAAAAGCTGAAAACTTAGACAACGCAAAATTTTTCCTTCTCTCCTAGATAACTAAACGCCTTCTTCCTTCTTCCCTCTTCCTTCTTCCCTCTTCCTTCTGCTATATAAAAATACATTGACAATTATTTATACCTTAAAAGATGGCAATTACGATCGCCCTTAATACCGAACACTTCCATAACTTGGATGTATCTCCAGTTAAAAGTGTCATATCTCAACTGCTGACTGAAGGAGCGATCGCCTCTTCTGAACAGCAGCTAAATTTTACTATTAACTATAATCGCGACCCCCAAGACCCACGAGAACTTTCAGAAATTCCAGAAGTACGTTTATGGTTTATTCGTTTGGACAGTATTTATCCTTGGTTGCCATTTTTGCTTAACTGGAAAGAGGGTGAATTAGCTCGTTATACTGCTATGCTTGTACCTCACCAATTTCATCGCACTGAAGGTGTGCAATATAACCCAGAAGCATTAGAAATATTTCTGATGCAAAAAATTTTTGTCTTAAGAAAATGGCTACACCAACAAGGTATTTCTAGCAAATCTAGATTAATGTCCATGTCTCAAATGTTGGGTTACGACTTAGCAGAAGAATTTTTTAGCTCAATTCCAGAAGAAGATTAATATCTTATGGGATCTAGGAGTGTGGGGAGATGGGGAGATGGGGAGATGGGGACAAATTTCCACCTTTTTCCCTGATCTGATCAATTCAATATCCTCAGAAGGTGGAAATTATTGATGATGGCCTAAGATTTCCGGGACCTGTAGGTATTGTCAAAGCCAAATTACATCGCCCGATCGTCAGGACAATCAAAACAGTGACCATCACCATGACTCCATCAGGAAGGTATTTTGCTTCAGTGTTGAGTAAGCAACAAGCTGACAAGCCATCACCAAGTACTGAGGGGAAAGTAGCAGGTATTGACTTGGGTCTCAAGAATTTTGCTATTGTCCATGATGGGTTCAAAACATCCAAGCACCACAACCCCAAGCATTTAGCAAGACATGAACTAAATTTGGCAAGAAAGCAAGGCAAATTAGCCAGGAAACAGAAGGGGAGTAACTCCAGGAATAAAGCCAGGAAACTGGTAGCTAGAGTTCACGAGTGAGTTAGTAATGTCCGTCAAGACTACTTACATAAGCTTTCAAGAAAGCTGGTTGACAATAACCAAGTCATGGTAGTCGAAAGTTTACACCTTCTGGACATGGTTAAGAACCACAAACTAGCTAAAGCAATATCTGATGTAGGGTTGGGAATGTTTGTTAATTTTGTGGCATACAACCTAGAAAAAGAAGGCAAAGTGCTTGTCGAGATTGACAGATGCTTTCCCACTTCTAAACTCTGTTGTAATTGTCACGATCAAGTTGACGAGATGCCGCTAGATGTCCGTGAATGGACTTGTTCTAGCTGCGGAACTCGTCACGATCGAGATGGCAATGCTGCAATCAATATCAGAGCAGAAGGTATGAGAATGCTATTGGTCTCAGGGACTGGGACTGCTACTCATGGAAAGGAGGTAAGACCAATGCGAGGACGCAAGTCGGAGGTTAAGGCACTCCCCTGTGAGGTCAGAAGCTTGTGCTATACCCGTTCAGGGTTAGCCTCGGGTACTTCACCCTTCTCCACCCCAAATTTTATTTAAAACATCTTGGGGTGAAATATCGCTCATTTTACCAGTAGGAGATTTGACCGCAATTACCCGATCGCTCTTGGGTAATAATTTTTCTGGGTTAGTTGGACCAAATAAAGCAATAGTATATGTCCCAACTGCAACTGCTAAGTGCATAGGAGCACTATCAGTACAGAGCATTAAATTAGCAGCAGCGATAATAGCCGCTAATTTACCTATATCCCCAGGCATCACTAATTTAACATCTGGACAAAATCGAGTAATTTCATTGACCCAAGTTCCATCTTCAGGACCTTTGACTACCACTACTGGTAAATTAGGTTGCTTCTGCTGTAGTTCTGTAATAATCTCCTGCCAATAATTGGTAGGGTAGATTTTATCAATACCTTTAATCTGAGCTAGTTCGCTAGAACCGCCATGAATCAGAACATACCCACTTTCGGACACTCCTAAAAGTTTTTGTTCAGCTTCTGCCCAATCAATATCTGCTTTAGGTACATTAATAGATAGTCCAGGGAAAGGTGTTACAACATCCATTCCTTGCAATAAATCATGGTACATCTGAGCTGCATATTGTTCAGTTTTCAGGGGTATAGGGTTCGTGAGAAAGATTGCCCCATTACCTGCATAACCTACCCGTTGAGGAATTCCTGTTAACCACAACAAAAGGCCAACTGTCCAACGTTGTCCAAGAGAAATTACTGCTTCGTATTCGCGATCGCGCATAATACCTAACAAGTTTCCCCAGTCAGCGAGACTATTGGCATCTTTGAAGTCATAGGCGAGGACATCCTGTACGGACTTACAAACTCGGTATGCACCCTTTGAGCGAGGTTCTACAATTACATCAATTTGAGATTCTGGATAAGATTTTTTCAGGTCATCCAGAGTAGGAAAGAATAAGATTTGGTCGCCAATTCCACCAGGGACAAGGGCTAGTATTCTCATATTTAAGGAATTTAGCTTAATTATTAGTTGAACACAATACCAACCATATCTTACGATTCTGATTGGGAATTATTTCTTTAGTAGACATTCAATTTTTACCACTATCCACTATATTGAATTATTCAATAGAAACCTAAAACACAAAATGAAATGTATTTATTGATTCCTGCTGCTGGTATGGGGCGACGCATGGGAAGCCAACGGAACAAGCTTTTGCTGACTCTATTGGGTAAATCTTTGCTAAGTTGGACTCTTGAGGCTGCTTTCAAGTCTCATTATATTAATTGGATTGGTATTATTGGCCAGCCTGTTGATTTTCCAGATTTTCAAAAGATGATTTCTGGTTTGTCTACTAATAAGTCTATAGAGTTGATTGAGGGAGGATCGACTCGTCAGGAGTCTGTTTATAAGGGTTTACAGGCTTTGCCCCCGGAGGCGGAACAGGTGTTAATTCACGATGGGGCCAGGTGTTTGGCTACTCCGGAACTATTGGATCGGTGTGCGGAGGAGGTTGTTAAGTGTCCTGGTTTAATTGCTGCTGTGCCAGTTAAGGACACGATTAAGGTTGTTGATTCGTCGGGTCTAATTCAGGATACACCAGATCGTCGCAATTTATGGGCTGCTCAGACACCTCAAGGTTTTGAGGTGAAGTTGTTGAAAGAATGTCACGAAAAGGGGCGTCAGTTGGGTTGGGAAGTTACTGATGATGCTGCTTTGTTTGAAAAGTGTGGTTTGCCTGTAAAGGTTGTTGCGGGGGAGGAGACTAATCTTAAGGTGACAACTCCTGTGGATTTAAGAGTAGCAGAATTTATTTTGACGGAAGCATTGAAGAAGGAAGAAGGAAGAAGTAAGAAGGAAGAAGGTGTTTAGTTATCTAGGATAAAAGATGT
Organism: Okeania sp. SIO2B9; assembly: GCF_010672505.1. Classification (NCBI taxonomy): domain Bacteria; kingdom Bacillati; phylum Cyanobacteriota; class Cyanophyceae; order Oscillatoriales; family Microcoleaceae; genus Okeania; species Okeania sp. SIO2B9. Next base: position 7,300 of record NZ_JAAHGK010000216.1, read on the forward strand.
TTAGTTATCTAGTAGAGAAGGAAAAATTTTATGTTGTCTGAGTTCTCAGGTTTTACTCTATCTGCGTCTTTAGGCGGCGTGAGCGAGGCCGACCGGTCCGACGGGGCCGACGGGTTCGATCCGTCGGGGGCAATCGATCCGTCGGGGGCAATCGATCCGTCGGGGGCAATCGAGACGCCCGGTCCGATCGCGGCGCTGGTCCTGGCGGCCGGGTCGT